>LOEW01000096.1 GCA_001516045.1 Desulfosporosinus sp. BRH_c37 | reverse complement strand
ACTCGATGAACTTCCACCGTGTTCTCTTCCATAACTAGGATGTAGAAAACAAGATAGGGATCAACAACGATCATGCGATAGCCTTGTCCTGCAATCTTCGTGTCCAACGGTATTGAACCCATGAGAGGGAAGTCTGCCAGCTTGCCTATGGAATCTTTTATCGTTTCATACATTCTGATGGCGGCATCGGGATTATTAAGTCGAATATGCGCAATTATACTCTTCAAGTCATCTTGTGCAATCTGAGTGATTTGGATTTTATATTTTGCCATGAGCCAACGCCTTCAGTTCGCTCATGGCCTCGTCGAAGTCTAGCATAGGCACGCCATTGGCTTTTTGCAATTGTGCTTCCAGTAGCTTTTCGCGGATTTCCAATGCCCGTTCGCGCTTCTCAAAAGCGTCGATACTCATTACGGTTAAATCGCCTTCGCCGTTGACGGTAACGTACACTGGTTCGCCGGTTTCATGGCAGTACTTGGAGATTTTACTATAATCATTGCGTAATGAGGTAGACGATTTAATAGTGGGCATAGCATATCCCCTTTCAAATTAGAATATCATAATTCTACTCATATTATACCTTAATTAATTCGGAATAGTCAATTTCACATCGCTTTACTTGGCAAGTGCCAACCAAAATGTTCAAGAGTTAGAACCATCAAAATTGATTCTTTCTGAAAATACAGAATGGTATATGGATAACGAAGTAAAACACCCTCGGGGGCGGCTTCGACTTCGAACAAATGAACTCTTCATATAAGAAAAAGGACAGTAATGCTGTGACTCTTACTACGATCCATTCAGCCAAGGGTTTGGAATGGGAAGAGGTCATTGTAATTGATCTTGTCGAAGGGATTATTCCCGAAAGAGAGACGATCAAGGCAGAACAAAATGGGCAGAAAGAATTAATAGAAGAGGAAAGACGCCTCTTCTATGTGGGGATGACTAGGGCCAAACGGCATTTGACCCTAGTCTCAGTGGATTATTATCATCAAAAACGCGTTAAGGTGTCTCGTAATGTGCCTTTAAAAAATTATAAGACGCTGATCATGGTTACTTATATTTTAGCTCAGGTTTTAATTGTTGCCGGTTTTTTGTATTAATACCTGAAGTTTCGGTCACGACCGAGCTTAGGTCGTGTAATTTGGCATGCGATCCTACTTGGAAGACGTAAAACAGGAGAATTATCTGAGGCCCCGAAGAACAATATAGTAGTGGAACGAAAACCCCAGTTTTTGCATACATGTGATTCCTGTTATGCGTGCATTCACCACTGTCCACAAAATGCCCTACACCTAAAGAATGAAAAAAGTATTGCACGGTTTATTAATCAAAATATCACACTCAAGGAAATAATCGACTCAAATAATGCCCAAGGGAGAACGGGAGCCTGAGAATGGATATAAATAGATATTTCTTTAAACTTCCGTAGGGAGCGTAAGGTTTGCGATTGTCCAGGATTTCTAACTTCTATAATCCATATTTTGTGTAGTCATTACGAACTGGGTTTATATCTTATCTGTTGAGGGAGGAATTTCGTGAAAGTCATTATTTTTGGAGCTACGGGAATGGTGGGGCAAGGTGTCTTGCGGGAGTGCTTGCTTGATCCCGATATTGAAGCAGTTTTGAAAAGTACATTCATAATTTCGCTCCTCCCCCTTTATAGGAATTAGCTGCATTTTAATATTTGACCGCACTTTTTCCCAGGAATAACAGTACCTTCCCTTACCACTTCGCAGCCGTTGACAAAGACGTATTTTATTCCGGAAGGTTTTGCACTGGTATTAAGGACGGTCGTATTGTCCCTAATCAGGTTATAATCGAAAAGAGTAATATCAGCCCAACAGCCTGCCTTTAGGAAACCCCTGTCTTTTATTCCAATACGTTCAGCAGATTTACCTGTCATCTTGGCTATTGCTTCTTCGAGGGGAAATATTTCTTTATCTTTGTGGTAACGCTGAATAACCGCAGGAAAGGCGCCAAATGTTGCGGGATTCTGCTTTCCCCCAGTGGTAATGAGCGCATCGGTTTCAAACGTGCATAAGGGGTGCTTCATTACCTTCATCAAAACCTCGTCATTGCTTTCTTCACCGTTATTCAAGTAAAAAAGGCAAGCAGCGTTTCCTCTGCTCATTTCTGCTATTCTAATATAAGCTTCGCCACTGGAGCAATTCATCCTTCGGGCAATTTCGGGAATAAATAAACCCTCGTATCTTTCTAACTCAGGATGCCTTCCCTGCATTAACTGAATATCCCTCATGTTCATACCAAGAAATTTCCAACCAATGTTCCACTGGACAGACAGCAGCAGTCTGGACAGGGGGCTTTTGAAATTCTTCCCCGGATTCTTAAGGAACTTTTCGGGCATCAATCCATTAATTGTTACATTAGCGCAATGGTATGGAAAAATATCAAAGGCAATATCAATACCGCGAGACTTTGCCTGGTCAATCAGCTCAAGCGCCCGATCGCAGCTTGGCCAGGTTTTTCTGCCAGCAAACAGTAGATGGGATATCTGTATCTTAACACCTGTTCTTTCTGCCAGATCAATCATCTCTTCAAGTGCAAGGATATTATGGGGTTTTACCAGAAAACTAGATTTGTAAGCAGTTGTTACGCGGGCAAGGGCTTAATATCAAGGGTTCTTCCAGAGCAAAATTCAATACCCATTAACTTCGTTCGCAAAAGACCCATTAAGTGTACATAGCGCAATTGATGCAAATGAGGGTCTCAGGGTAAATCGTTTATAAACTCATAACCATTCCATTTGACAATAAACGAATGATCGTTTATTATAGATTCATCATCAATTTTATCTAAAAGTTAGGCGGCGCTCATGAGAAGAAAAGATGACGAAAAGCAAAGATGCATTAAAATTGCCGTGGTGCAGTTGATTTTGGAGGAGGGGTTCCAGGGCACATCTATCTCAAAAATAGCAAAGGCCGCTGGCGTATCTCCGGCGACAGTATATATCTATTATGAAAATAAGGAGACCATGCTTAGAGAAATTTATCGGGAATATTCTGAAGATGCGATTCAATATTTGCTTCAATGTTTAAGCCCCAATATGGTTGGAGAGGAAATCATTGCGGAATTGATCCGACGGTATTATTTCTTCATTCTTGAAAACAAAGAAGTTTTTCATTTTATTGAACAATTTAGTACCTGCCCTGTTCTTCAGAGCAGTTGTGGGTCGATGAAGGGACCGGCGGATTTAAATCAGTTGCTGACGGATTTAAAGAAACAGCAGATATTAAATAACTTTAACAATGATAATTTGTACGCTATTCTGTTTGCCCCTGTGAAAATGATTGCAGTGAAAAGTTGTGAGTCTGAAAACATTGCCATGGAACGCTTGGATGAGTTGATTTATATCATTCAAAAAGCACTTCTTAAAGATTTTTAAATCTAGTCTGAGCTAGGTTCATTCGGTCTCAAACGATTAGATTTCTAGTTCTTAAGCGAGGGTAATAGCTTACTTCGCTATTTAAAGACTATTAAATGAACATTCATTTATGAAAGAGGAGACGATTTATATGATATTAGCCATAGAAAATCTTGTTTTATTACCAGGAATGACGTATCCATTAAGAATAGACCGCTTCAGCGAGGATGAGCTGGCCTGTATTCGAGACAAAAATCAAGAGATTGTGGCGTTGCCGTTAAAACGGCATAGGGAGCGACATGAAATCAAAGCGGAGGATTTCTACACAACAGGCGTTGCCCTTGAAGTACTAGAGGTGAACCCCAGCGAAAAAGGATACCATGTACAAGTTAAGGTCATAAACCGTGTGGAAGTATTGGATATCA
The DNA here is from genome assembly GCA_001516045.1 of Desulfosporosinus sp. BRH_c37. GTDB lineage: Bacteria > Bacillota > Desulfitobacteriia > Desulfitobacteriales > Desulfitobacteriaceae > Desulfosporosinus. The sequence continues at coordinate 24,349 of LOEW01000096.1, read as the reverse complement.
AGATTGCCGAAAACATGATCACTGGAAAAACAGTTTCCGCTCAGGAAGTCATCGACCTCAACGAAACCGGTCAGACAGAAATGATGATCTATATTCAAAATATATCTCATCAAATTGGAGCCAAATTCAGAGAGTCAGAGGGTATTGTCAAAGCAATTGATGAGATAAAGGATCTTAATATTCTGATAGGATATATCTCACGGTTTCTTCCCTTTTCAAAGGAAGAGAAATATACCTTGATGGAAACAGCGTCATTAAAAGAGCGCAGTTTGACGTTTATTGATTATTTCTTACATTACAAAGAAGCGATTCAGCTCCAGATTGAAATGTCGGAACGGTTTTCTGAAAAAGCAAATAAAAATTATCGTGAAGCAGTGTTGAGGGAACAGTTGAGAGAGATTCAGAAAGAACTGAATGAAGACGAACCAGCCTCTGGTAAAAAGAAGAAAGATTATAAAACACGCATTGAAGAGGCACACATGCCTGAAGAGATTCTAACCGCTTCACTAGAAGAGTTAAGCAAACTGGAAAGTCAGAATCCTGCCAGCTCGGATTATCATGTGATTCAAAATTATTTAGATCTTCTTGTACAACTACCTTGGGAAATGCAGGCGGAGAAACTCGTCGATATTGGAGAAGCCCGGCGTATCCTAGATGAGCAGCATTATGGTCTAGAAAAAGTAAAGGACCGTATCATACAGCATCTTGCGGTCATGCAATTAAAGAAAGATAAACATGGTTCTATCCTTCTGCTCGTGGGTCCCCCAGGAACAGGGAAAACAAGCCTGGGCAAGAGCATCGCGGGAGCATTGGGCCGAAAATATACGAGACTCAGTCTGGGTGGTATCCGCGACGAGGCTGAAATCCGTGGGCACCGCAGAACTTATGTAGGGGCAATGCCCGGACGTATCCTGCAAAGCATCAAAAAGGCTGGGGTAATGAATCCTGTTATGGTCTTAGATGAAGTGGATAAATTGATGACGGGTTATAACGGGGACCCAGCAAGCGCGTTGCTCGAGGTCTTGGATCCTGAACAAAACAATACCTTTACAGACCATTATTTGGATTTGCCTTACGATTTGTCCAACGTATTTTTTATTGCAACAGCAAACTCCCTTGAAAACATTCCCGGCCCCTTGTTGGACCGCATGGAAGTCATCCAGCTTTCCAGCTATACAACGAATGAAAAGTTTAACATTGGTAAAAATCATTTAGTTGAGGAAGCATTAGAAGAACATGGCTTAACGGAAGCTGATGTCCAAATCAGTGATGAAACCTTAAAGAACATCATTTCAGACTACACCATGGAGGCCGGGGTCAGGGGACTGAAAAAACGGTTGGCCGCCATTGCCAGAAGTGTCGTGGAAAAGATTGTACTGGGAACCGTTGTAAGACCTTATATTGTTGAAGCGGATGCCTTGGAGGAGATTCTGGGCAGAAAAATGTCCAGGCATGACATGGCTCAGGAAATTAATCCGCCGGGCGTTGTCACTGGATTAGCGTGGACGCCGGTGGGGGGCGAGATTTTGTTTATCGAAGCAACAGAAATGCCTGGCAACGATCAGATCCTCTTAACAGGTCAGTTAGGAGATGTTATGAAGGAATCGGCAAGGATCGCTTTAAGTCTTCTGAAATCCCGGTTGCCTATGAATGCCATTCAGTTTAAAGATAAAGACTTACATGTTCATGTACCGTCCGGAGGCGTTCCCAAGGACGGGCCGTCAGCAGGAATCGCCCTATTTACGGCATTTGCATCTCTGATTACCGGTATCATGGTGGATGCGAAACTCGCCATGACGGGGGAGATCACGCTTAGAGGTGTTGTTCTTCCAATCGGAGGATTAAAAGAAAAATTGATAGCTGCGGAACGTGCTGGTATTATAAAAGCCTTGATTCCAAAAGATAATGTTGCCGATCTAAAGGATGTCCCAGAAGAAGTTAAAAGTAAGGTTCAAATTGTAGCGGTGGAAACCATCGAAGATGTGTTGAAAGAGGCGTTAGGAATCGCTTTGCCTAAAATTGAACAAGTCTTGACAGAACCTGGATTTTTCACCAAGTTAATCGATCAACAAGATTAATTAACTAAATATATTTTAAAGAAAAGAGGAAATGAAAATGACCGTAACAAAGAATACTTTAATTGGGGAAATCCTAAAGGCAGATCAAACTACGGCACCTTATTTTTTAGAGATGGGAATGCATTGTCTGGGTTGTCCTTCTTCCACTAGCGAAAGTCTGGAGCAGGCTTGCATGGTGCATGGTGTTTCAGTACAGGAACTGATTGATAAACTAAACAAGCATATTTCAAAATAAGACGGAGAGAAGATATCTAGGGTTTCCATAGATTGGAGGATTATTCGGGTTTCCTTAAGAAGTAGTAAAGATCCTTTTTGGATTCGGTTCATATCTTCTATCCACTGTACAATTATAGTATGGTGGATTATTTTTTTACGCGTTTTAGAGAGGGTGAATAGAGGTAAGTATCGCTTATAAACTATTAGTTAGATGGTCTTAAGCAAGTGCGTGGTGCCTGACACCAACTTATAAGCTCGACTAGAGGATTACGATAGCTATTGGGAGAATAACTAATGGGGGGGATTTTGGCAGCTTTCCTCAACATTGGATCGAAAAATAGTTTTTTTGTTGAAAAACCTGTACCTACCTAGGGAATGGTTATGGGAGTTAAATCAGCTTGTGAGCTTTAAGGTGGTAGATGCTACGCCTAGGCTTGATCAGGGCTCTTATCCCTTGTTGCATATGTTTCATCAGTTAGCTTTAGCAGGTGGATTGGCAATAATGATACAAGGGAAGGGCGGAAAATTTGTGCTGAAGGTTTCCAAACGCTATGAAGATTACTTGGACTTAACAATGACTGAGCAGTATTTCTTCCTTCTAGAGACATTATGGATCGATGCAGACTGGGGCGCCCTTCAAAAGGCGACTTATGAACGTATCCCAACTGAACGGATCATTTCCTCTGTATGGCAAGAGCTGGCTCACTCTGAAGTAGGAATGGCGTTAAATCTTACGGATTCAGCCTCTCCTTGGCATAGACGATTAGGGGATTGGGGATATTTTCTGCTGTATTTCTCTTATTTCGGATTTTGGCAGTGTACCCTGGATCAGGAGGCTCTGAATTTTTCTCGGCGAAAGATTGAAGCTACAACTTTAACACCTACTGAATTCGGAGTTTTTTTATTGATAATAAGAAATGGTCCTATGATCGTTATGAGTCACCGCTTGATGAAGATGGGCCCTACTCTCGATGAAGTCACAATTGGGGAACTAGGGTTATACTCGGCCTTTGATTATCGAGACTTTTGCCGGGCAAACCCGAAAAAGCCTAATAAACTCCTTTTTGTCGCTCACCGCAAGGAAATATTAAGCCAGAGTCTGGCCTGCTTTCGAGGGATACTCAAAGATCTGAACTTTGGCTCGATGATGGTCGGTGGCCTTAAGCCCGATAGTTTTGAGCACTTATTTGTTTCGATCCAATCCTTAAACTCCAAGGAATTAACGGAGCTTACTGCCTCAGATTATTACGATTATATCGTGATAGACGAATTCCACCATGCGGCAGTCCCCTCCTACCAAGAACTTTTAGGTTACTACAATCCGAAGATCTTACTGGGACTGACGGCCACCCCGGAGAGAGCGGATGGACGAAGTATTTATGCGTATTTCGAGGGTAGGATTGCTGCCGAAATCAGGTTATGGGAAGCGATTGAGCGAAACTGCTCAGTCTCTTTCATTATTTTGGTGTGACGGACAATGTTAACCTAAGTCAGATTCACTGGGTGGCTGGAAAATATGATGAGCGGGAAATTGAAAACCTCTTTGTTTTCGAGCGAGCGGTTGCCGAAAAACGAGTAGGGTACATCATCCAGGCGCTGGAACGGTATTGTCTGGATCGTTCAGAGATCATCGGAATTGGCTTTTGTTTGAGTAAAAAGCATGCTGAATTTATGGCTCAGGTTTTTAATAAAGAGGGTATTCCTTCAGAATTTTTGATCGCAGAATCAGAGGACGCTGTGAGGGATAGCGTTAAGCATCGTCAGGTGACGAAGGAAATCACGTTTGTGTTTGTGGTGGACATTTATAATGAAGGAATCGATATTCCCGAGGTGAATACCGTTCTTTTTCTACGTCCGACGGAAAGCTTGACCATCTTTTTGCAGCAGTTAGGTCGGGGGCTACGGCTTAGTGAGGGCAAAGGAGCGCTGACGGTTTTAGATTTTGTGGGACAAGCCCATCACAAGTATTCGTTTGAAGATCGGTTTAAAGCGTTGTTATCAAGAACTCGGAAATCGGTCGAGCACGAAATCAAGCATGGCTTTGCCAATGTACCTAGAGGATGCTCTATTCAACTGGAAAAGCAAGCTCAGGACTATATTTTAGAGAACATTCGCAATGCTGTTAATACAAAACGTCAAGCGGAGTTTTACATGAATGTTATGGCTGTGAAGGCCCAGACCGGTTCACCTGAGCAGTGGATTAAAGAGTCTTTACTTCTGACCTTGGAACCAACCGTAACTCTAAATCATTCTCTTATGGTTGTCCTTATTGAGATGCTAAAAAGTGCCCCGCTTAAAGAGATTGCGATTGGATTATGTGAACAAATGCGGAAGCTAAAGACTACGCCAGCCATGCACCGACAGGACCAGAAGTATTATTTAAGAGGACGTAACAATGCTCTGACTGAGTTAATATTTATGCTGAACATGGTACTAGGAGAAAAGGAAACAGCAATTGCAGATTATAAGAGCAACTATAAAGACATTGATAATGAAATAGGGCTCTATGTACTTTTGAGGCATTTATCTAATTACAGAGAAAAGGCGCTTTGGTTAAGAGAATATGAGTTGGGATTACAACAAAAGGTGCAACCAAGGAAAGCCCTTGTTGAAACGTACAAATGTATCAAGGAAACAGGAGATTTTCCACAGTACTGACACAGAAAAGTTCAGTGTATTGGCAAATATAATCGTGATGATATTCCTGGCGGCTGGGAAACGCTATTGGAAAAGTATTATGATGTTATGTACAGTGAGTCTTATGATTGGTGGACGCTTGCTATCGTCTTCAATTCTTCAAAGGGGCAGGTAGATGAGTTAAAGAAGTATGAATTTGACGGTGAGGACGATTGTGGCATCAATGTACACGAACAGGGTGGTCGGACGTTTGTTGAGATCAATTGCCGCTTAGACTCGTACTATATTGATGGTCCGTATGACAAATATGACGACTATGACGACTATGACGATGATGACGACTGTGAAGAAGATGGGGGGGAAACAGAGAGTTTCCGCTAGGGCCAGCAGCCTGGAGACCTAGGAGATGTGATCACAAAAATCGCCCTTGGTTCCCCGGCAATTTCTGCATTGCGTTCCTTTAGCAGGGTTTGTTTAGACTATGGAATTGACGAAACATACAAGCCCTGATGGATGAGTACTTTCACATTCTCTATGAATCTTTAGGACTAAAGGGTAAAGGCCCTGCAGGATCGGCCATGGAGATGGGAGAAGAGGTATATGCTGCTGTCGCCCTACGCACAACAGCGCTTAACTTTGCGCAGAAAACACCCATCTCTGGCCTATTATAGAATTATCTGTCCATTATCGCCGTCGACGGTTATCTGGTCACCGTCATTGACGATTGACATTACGCCTTGGATATTTACTACCGAGGGTATACCATACTCCCGAGCTACAATTGCTCCATGGGATAAGAATCCTCCAGTTTCCATAACTATACCGGAAACCTTAAGAAACAAAGGAGTCCAGCCAGGGTCTGTGGACGGGGCAACCATAATGTTACCGGCTTCCAGTTTGGACCATTCGTTTGGGTGATATATAAGTTTGGCAATACCCGAAGCTTTCCCCGCAGCAACACCTAAACCGGTTAGTACATTACCTGAAACTACTTGAGCAGGTTTTGCGAAGCTCGCTACATCGTCGATTATTAAATCAGGCGGATCAAGGCTTTCTAACTTTTCTTTGATTACCTTGCGTTCGGTAACTAAAGATTTCAGACCATTCCCATCCCATTCATCACACAAAATTGAGGAAAGTTCGGACAAAGCGCAATGATAAACGTCTGTTTTTTGCTCTAGAATAGCCCTTTCTTGCAAACGCTGACCAATTTCCTCAAACATTAAGCGAAGGGGTTCGAAGAACTTCACAAATACGGATTTAGACATCTCTCTTAATTCCGCACCCTGACTGGCTTGTTTTACCCAATAACGGACAATGGCCTTGTGATAAAAAGGTAGTTTCTCTGAGATCTCTTTCCAGGCCTGATCCGCCTTTAATTTCTGTTGTTCTTGGATTTTATTCAAATCCGCCGTTTCAATACTGTTTTTGATGATATCTAAAAGATAGGAAGGATTTTCACGCCAGCGTGGATTTAATATCTCGAGTTCATAGACTCCACGATGCCCAAACTCATCCAAGAAATCGATAAATGCCTTTTTAAACAAAGAGTCATCAGACAAAGTATTATCCCAATTTAAAGGATTAAAAGGTTGAGACAAAAAGAACTTCTTGGCTTCCGAATCCTCACGTACCATTTGAGCTAATTCCATTAAACGATAACCATGTTGAGCGCTGGTAATTTGCGCACCGCCGGCTAAGACAGCAGTCGCTAAGGAATTCCCTTTAGACTTGAAGTGTTTTATTAGTTTGTCTACAAGCTTTTGGTTTGAATACGCTGCTCCACCACCACCCATAAAGGCAAAGCAAGGCATGTAGTCCTTGCGAGCTAGCATTATTTCGGTATACAGCTGTAGAAAATCCTGATCTGGCAAGTTTCTTAAATCCTTTTTCCGCAATTCGCGCGTATATTTGTCAACTGCCGTAAAAGTTTTAATAGCATTCTTTTTGATTTTGTTTAATTCCAACAGAAATTTATATAGACGAATTAATCGTTTAAGTCCTCGCAATCCACGATAGGGTCCTTTTTCGCTAATTTTAATTTCTGGTTGATGCCCTCCCATTGTTTCGTTTGTTGAGCTTGGGGTAAGACCAAAACAGTCATAATGTCTCCATTGCATTAAGGATAAATTCGCATACACACGACCGTTAAATATTCTTGAGTTTTTTAGACCGGGTATTATTGGATAACCAACGGCTTTTAAGTAGGAATTAAAAAGGACATCTACGACATCCTTGCTCATCCTATTACCGAGCAATGAAAAAACCATGGGTCCAGCGTCTCTGAAATTTCCATTAGACCAAATTTCTGGCTGATCTCTTAATTCCAGATAGGTTATTTTGGGTATCGCTGTTACTGGTCGAGCCTGTACTAAAACAAACTCCTTTCCGTTATATACCCATTCAACATCTTGATTGGTTAGACCTTGACCGAGGGAATCAAAAATCCTTAAAATAATTAATCCCAATTGTTCAATTCTCCGGTTAGGTAATACTTGCTTATCGGCTAACTCTAGAATTGGGGAGAATTTTGTACCACCGTCCTCTTTAAGAATCGTAATTCCTTCTTTGTGACTCACTCTAATCGAACTTATTAAGGGTTTTGCTAATCTTGGATTGTTATCAAGATAGTATTCGTCGGGTTGAATTGTACCTCCAACCACACTTTCACCTAAACCAAAATTGGCGTTGATAACTATTACATCTTCTTCTCCTGTACGAGGATCACAAGAGAATCCAATTCCCGCTGCTTCAGCGTGGATCATTTCTTGAATTACAACACCTAACAAAACTTCTTCATCTTTAACGTTCATCTTCCGACGATAAGCAACTGCTCTGGGCGTCCACAGGGAAGCGTAGCATTCCTTGATGGCTAAAATTAAATTATTTAACCCGAAAATGTTAAGAAGAGAATCATGTATGCCAGCAAACGAGATAGTAGAGGAGTCCTCCAAGGAGGCCGATGAACGAACTGCTAAGGGTTTTTTGAAAATATTCAACTCTTGCAAAGCATGACTGAGTTCATTACTGAGCCGGGGAGGAATCTCTCCAGATATGATTTTATTCCTCATAAGATCGAGCTGCTTAATACTGGATTCTTCTTGGACATTCTTAAGAGAGATTGTTTGAGATATCGCTTTAATGTCTTCACTAAGAACGTTTGCTTTAATGAACTCCTTATAAGCTATTGTAGTAAAAACTCCACCTAAAGGTATTTTGAAACCGTACCTTTCCAACCTGCCCAAGTTCCATCCTTTGCCCCCAACGATACTAGGACCTGCTGAAAATGCTTCTGGCCAATAAAAGAACAATTGTTTAGAATCAGTGTTCATCTAATTGCCTCCTCTAACTTATCTCTCTAAAGGATTCCGCATGGTTAAGAATAATGTCTTTCATATGCTATTTAGGAATAAGCCTACTCTCTGTTTCTTACAAAATATACATCATCACTGTGCCTTTGCACCGTTTAGAAATACTTCTAAACAGAGCGCAAGGTTGTTATTAAGAGAGAAATCTTTAGGGTCTGCTAGCCAAGTAAATACTGCTAATGCGTAACTCATTTCCAATTGCTGCGCTAAATATTGCGCTGAAACATCTGCCCTAACTTCGCCTGTTTTCTGGCCTTGATCAATTATTATTTTAAAAACTTCTTCCAAGCCACTACGGAGTCCCATTCTTTTGTTTGGGTGTAACATATTTTGCAAACGGTATGCTGTATAAACCTGCCAAATCTCTAGTTCTGCCATATAAATTTGGGTATTATTTTTGAATAGAGCTAATATACAAGACTTAAAATCAGGATATGACTTAATGAACTCATCTAATTGTAGAATTGTTTGATCGACTGACTCTTGTACGTATGAACTAATAATAGCCTCTTTTTCAGGAAAGTAATTGTATAGAGTTTTTTTAGCAATATCGACTTCATGGGCAATTTGTTCCATGGTAGTGTTTGTAAAACCCTGACTGCGGAAAAGGTCTAAAGCTACATTGATTATTTGTTTCCGCATTTTATCCTTTTTGCGTTCCATTCGGTTTTGTTTAGGTTGATCTTGTGGCATTTAGTTAATCCCCCAATGTTGTTTACTTATTGTCTTTCACTATGTAGTGGAGTATAAGTTATTACTTAAAAAATACGTTGATATATAAATGCATGAAGGGTGGTATTGCACTAAGTGTAATATTACCCTTCGCAATACATTATATATCGAGTAGATTAATGCTACAAGTATTATTTTACTCACTAATCCCCCACGGGATTGTGGACAAATCGGTAGAAAAGGTAGCCACCTTTTCTAATTCCACTTAACTAGTATTTTTATATATGTTATATAATGGAGATAGGACAATCTGCGCCACAGAACTAGCAAAACTTTTAAGAATGTCAAATATGACGATTTCTAGAAGTTTAAATGACTTATATTATGCGGGACAAGGACAGGATTGTAGATGAAAAATATATAAAAACCGTATGGGGAGTTGGCTATCGGTTTGATACGATCCCACATTAATCATGGGTCCAATCGTAAATACCATGCCCTTACGAAGCCTCACTTTCCTGCCCGTTAGTCTCATAACGATCTGTCCATTTCATTAAATCACCATATTATTTCAATTTTGGACAGCTATCAGGTACTAAATCTGGATAAGCAATTGCAATTGCTCTCCTTTTCATCTCACTGTCATGTCAAAGGAGTTTATGTAAATGTCAAGACAATATAGAAGAAAAATCAATATTAAACTCGGTGCTAGTCAATCTATAGATATATCTCAAAAAATGGAATCATATCGTCAAAGCAAAGAATTGTACCGGGTATTAGTCGATCAAGCCGGTGTTGGCATCTTTGTAACTGATTGCGAATACCGACTGATAAACATAAATTCTTGGCTCTGCTCAATGTTTGGCTATGCTAAGGAGGAACTTACAGAGAAAAATTTCGTTGAGTTAATCTTTACGGAAAGCCTAAATAACGGATATGAACTTGTTTCTAATATTAAGGAAGGTAAGACAATTGTTGAAGAATTATGGTGCCGACGAAAAGATAACTCTGTTTTCTTGTGTGAACTAACAATTAATATACTTGCCGGCGGCAGACTGCAAGGGATTGCCCGGGATATTACCAAATACAGGCAGACTGAACGGGCTTTAAAGGAAAGTGTGGCCCGCTACCAGGCAGTGGTAGAAGATCAGATAGAACTGATCAGGCGTTTTCGACCGGACGGTACGCTGACCTTTCTCAATAGTGCCTTCTGCAAATACTATGGTAAGGACATGGATGAATTGCTGGGCCAAAATTTCATGAATTTATTCCCTGTGGAGGATCGGGAAACTGTCCAAATGCAGATATTCTCCCTTAACAAAGATAACCCTGTGGCTATAGCTGAGCGCCGTTTTATCAGACCTAATGGGGAAGTAGTTTGGCAACAGTGGACAAATAGAGCTGTCTTTAACGAGAGCGGGCAAATTGTCGAGTATCAATCCGTTGGCAGGGATATTACAAACCAAAAACAAGTAGAGGAGCAGCTCAAAAGAAGTGAAGCCAGGTACAGGGCTATTGTGGAGGATCAGGTTGAACTGATAAGGCGGTTTAAGCCTGACGGTACCCTTACTTTTGTAAATGGTTCCTTTGCCAAATTTATTGGACAACCGGTCGAAGAAATTATTGGGCAAAATTTTACTACTTTTATTCGCGCCGATGACCGGGAGGAAATAAAGAAAAAAGTTTACTCTTTGACCCCGGAAAACCCTGTTGTCGTTACGGAACCGAGATTTGTTGACAATCAAGGTAAAGTACATTGGACCCAGTGGGTGAACCGGGCTATCCTGAATGAGCATGGTAAAATCGTGGAATACCAGTCTGTGGGACGAGATATAACTGTCCAAAAAAAAGCGGAATTAAAGATTGCCGAAGCCAGAGAAGCAACTGAAAGGGCTTCCAGGGTTGCCACCCTTGCCGTTATCGGCGGAGGAATTGCTCACGAAATTAACCAACCATTAAATGCCATTAAGGTTTTGGCAGAAACAATCCTCTATCTATATAACTCCAGGAAAGAAGTGCCTGTTGAAGAAATCATAAAAAATGTAACGAATATTTCCCGTCAGGTTGACCGCATAGATTCCATAGTAAACCACTTACGTTCCTTCCTTAAATATAGTCAGAGTTTTGAGTATGTACCCTGTGATATGAATGAAGTGGTAGAAAATTCCTTGTCCCTGGTAAATAACCAGATCTTATCAAGGCGTATTAAAGTAACCAAAAGACTAGAGGCTGTTTTACCTGTCTGTGGTTGCTTTGTTCGTTTTGAGGAAGTTGTGTTAAACTTACTAATGAATGCCGTACAGGCCTTAGAACCCTGTAAACAGGACAAAAAAGAAATCGTGATCAGTACCTGGGTAGAAGATCATAAAATCCATTTAACAGTCAGTGATAATGGGCCCGGGATTGACCAGGAGATAGCCCAAAAAATATTTGAACCGTTTTTTAGTACCAAGGATGCCAGTAACTCAATGGGCCTGGGAATGTCTATTGTTCATTCGATTGTTATGTCAAGTAACGGAACTATTTCAGTCGCCAATAACCCCGGTGGCGGAGCTAGTATTCATATTACCTTTCCTAGTTGTTAATCATCGTGGAGGCGAAAAATTTGAAGATTTTACTTGTGGATGATGAGCGGGAGAGCAGGTCATTTTTAGCCAACTACCTAGCTCTCAATGATCATACTATTATCGAGTGTGATTCCGGCGAAGAAGCTTTGGAAGTTTACAAAGAGGACCGCTTTCAGATGGTTTTATCAGACATAAAAATGTCAGGTATGTCAGGTATAGAACTGATTGAGGCAATTAAGTCATTGGACTTGGCACCCAAGGCAGACCTGGTACTTTATACAGGTTTTGTTGACGTATCTCTGGCTATTTCCGCTTTAAGGGCAGGAGCTTATGATTATTTGACCAAACCCATTAACTTTGAGGAATTGACTTCTATCCTGGAACGTGTTGAGGAACACCAGGATCTCCTCTATGAAAATAAAGTGCTTACAGAGCACTTTGATGAGAAGTTAAAAGAGGCCACCAGGGACGCTGAATATCAATTAACCCAACTTAAGCAACTGGTTGCTAAACAGGCCGGGATTGAAAATATTGGGGTTTTTTCTGAGGTGATGAAAAGCCTGGTCAAGCATGCCCAGCGATACCATACTGATCGAATGGTTCCTGTCTTGATTCAAGGTGAAACGGGAGTGGGGAAAGAGATTATTGCCAAAATTATTCATTATGGAAATCTGGAAACCTCGGGTCCCTTTGTGGATATAAACTGTGCTGCTATTTCTCCAACATTATTTGAAAGTGAGTTATTCGGTTACGAGGGCGGTTCTTTTACCGGGGGGGTGAACAAAGGGCAAAAAGGCAAATTTGACATTGCGGCCGGCGGCACCCTATTCTTAGATGAAATAGTCGAACTACCTTTGGAACTGCAAGCTAAACTTCTCCGAGTATTGGAAGAAAAAAGTTTCTATCGTGTTGGTGGCTTGAAAAAGATAAAAACGGATGTCCGGATTATTTGCACTGCAAACCTGGACTTTGAAAAGCAAATTGAGGAAGGTATGTTCCGTAAAGATTTATACTATAGGCTCAAAGTAGGGCGGATCTTAATTCCTCCTCTGCGTGAAAGAGAAGACGACATTCTGCCCCTTACACTGATGTTCTTAAAGGACTTTTCAAAACGCCGGGGAAAAGATTTTAGTAAGATAAGCGAACCGGCTGCCAAGTTTCTATTGTCCTATCAATGGCCAGGCAATGTACGGGAACTTCGTAACGCCTTGGAATGGGTATCTTTTATGTTTGATGATGAAGAATTAAAATTAGAGCATCTAAGCAATCTTACTCCAAAAGCTACAGGTAATCTTACTCCAAAGGGTACAGGGGAGAAGAAGGAAACCAAATCTTTATCGCCTGACCCTATTAACCTTGACGAGCACATAGATGATTTGATTGAGGAAGCCCTGAGAATCTACAATGGCAACAAAACAAAAGCTGCCCATCATTTAGGAATTTCAGTGCGAGCCCTTTACTACCGCCTTGAAAGAATGCAGAAAAACGCTACTAGAAAGAAGTAATTATCTTCCCCCAATCCATCATTGTAAGAGTTCACTTATGATGGTGGTGAGGGGGATTATTTTATACTTTCAGAAAGTATATGTTTTCAGGGTCATGTTAGAGAAATTCTAGGAAATATCGTAGGGGCAATTCACGAATTGCCCATGCAGGATAACACATTAGCTGTATACATACGTAATGAGGGGGGGCAATTCGTGAATTGCCCCTACGGGTACCACCTTATTTGCAGGAATACGTAAGTAGAAGAATTCTATGATATCTAAGGACCGAGGCCGCAGCCTCGGTTTTTCTTGTACTAGTCAGACCGACATGCCGCTACGCGGCACCACTGATGAATGGAAAATTTATTTTCCAGGGCAGAAAGTATAAACTGACTGTACCAGTCAGAAATGATAACTTTCTGGGAGCATAAGTGCAACTAAGGCTACCGCCGGCGCCTGAAGGCTGCAAGAATGCTAATTCGTGCGAAGACAGTGTCTTCGGGCGCCAGCCAAGTTTTCTTTAAATGCAAAACTATGCAATATTTTCATACCTATAACAATAACGTATACGTTATTTATAGTTTGCACAGAAGATAAAAAGTTTCTAATCAGACTGCAAGATCCCATCGATTCCAGTAAACATGCGGGTTTAACCTGTAGTTGGCAGAAACCATAAGAAGCTAATATTGTAGGCATAGTTCTTGCAATTAATGTTGTATAATGTCAAACCGCTCAACTATGAAGCAACTAAATATTTTCAGGGAAGGAGCTGGCACGCTAGTGAAATAATTACCAAATTGGTCTTAAACCTTGTTTCTTAACAAACCAATAAATAGGTGGTGAATTTCGTGATAGAAAATATCTATCTGGTAATGCTGCTGCTGTTTACCGCAGGTATTTTACTGCCCATCCTAACGAACAGCAGCCCAAAAGTAACAAATATTTTATCTCACGGTCTATCTGTGTTAGGTTGTTTAGCCATTGTGGCCTGTTCAGTTGAAGTATTTATTGCCGGTGGCGTGACTTTCACTTATGCTATGGGCCTGCCGGTTGGATCCTTGATCATCCGAATTGATAATTTAGCTGCTTTTTTCTTGCTGGCCTTAGGAGTTGTAGGGACAGCGGCCAGTATTTACGCTCTCGGCTACAGCCGTGAGTTTTACAAGCAGCGTTTAGCACTAATGGCCGCACTTTATAACTGTTTTATCTTATCCATGGCTCTGGTACTAACCGTCAGCCAGGTGGCCTATTTCCTGATCGCTTGGGAGCTCATGACCGTAGTTTCTTTCTTCCTGGTCAACCATGAATATGAAAAGACAGCTAACACCCGTGCCGCCTATAAGTACATTTTGATGACCACCCTGGGAACGGTCTTTATTACAACGGCATTATTAATCCTTAGTATGTCTGTTCATAGCTTGGACTTCCAAATACTAAAAGGTGCTTCCTTAACAAATGCCATGCGTAATATAGTTTTTTTCTGTGCCTTAATTGGTTTCGGTACCAAGGCAGGTGTGATCCCGCTGCACATCTGGCTGCCCGAAGCACACCCGGCGGCACCCAGCCATGTCTCGGCCCTGATGTCCGGTATTATGATCAAAACGGCTATTTATGGCCTGTGTCGGTTTTTCTTGGAGTTTTTGGGTGTCGGCCCTGCCTGGTGGGGTGGAGTGGTTCTTTTCTTGGCCATTATCTCCTCAGTCCTCGGTGTATTATATGCCCTAATGCAGCACGACCTGAAGCGTCTGCTGGCTTATCACTCGGTAGAAAACATTGGTATCATCTTGCTGGGTATTGGCGCGGGTATGGTCTTCATGAGTACAAATCAGCCTGTCCTGGCGGGACTTGCTTTTGTGGCAGGACTTTACCACGTTTTTAACCACGCCGTATTTAAATCCTTGCTCTTCCTGGGTGCCGGTTCTGTACTTTATGCAACCCATACTAAAGACATCGAACATCTGGGCGGATTGATTAAGAAAATGCCTTACACCGCAGTTTTCTTTCTGACCGGTGCCGCTGCAATCTCAGCTTTGCCGCCACTTAATGGTTTCGTCAGTGAATGGCTGACCTACCAGTCACTTTTCTATCTACCCCAGGCTATAACAGGAATCATTCCTCGTTTAGGGTCTGTGATTCTAATTGCTTTGCTGGGCTTAACGGGTGCTCTGGCCGCTACCTGTTTTGTTAAGGCCTTTGGGGTAACCTTCCTGGCCAAGCCCCGCAGTAAACACGCGGAACAGGCCCAAGAAGTTCCCGGCACAATGCTGACCGGGATGGGTCTACTGTCCCTAATGTGCTTGGCCCTAGGTGTTTGGCCCCAATGGATGCTCAATCTTTTACAGGCTGTTGTATCCCAATCTGCCGGACTTGATGTCAGTGGTCTGTTCAACAATCATTGGTATGCCGCGGCATTCAACATCCCACAGGCCCATGGCGTCATCGCCATGCCGGTGGTCGTGGGTATGCTGGTTGTTGGTCTGATCGCCGCTGTGTTGGTCTACAACTTCAATGGTAAACCGAAAAATGTGGAAGGAGAAACCTGGACCTGCGGTATTATTCCCACTGCCCGGATGGAATACACTGCCACCGGTTTTGCCCAACCGGTTCGCCGAGCCTTTAAGGTTTTTCTCCGTACGAAAGACCATGTTACTGCCGATAAAACCCTTAATCCTTACCACGGGGTTAAGATGAAAATGACAGTGGGGATCAGCTATTTAATCGACAGCTGGCTTTATCAACCAGTCAAAAAAGGGATTTTATACTTGGCCAACCGTGTCAAACCCCTGCAATCCGGTAATTTGCAACATTACATTGGTTATGTACTGCTTGTAACAGTAGTTATTCTAATTCTGGGAGTGAGGTGGTAAGCATGTCAGTATTGTTCATGCTCTTACAGGTTGTCGTGCTGGCAATGCTGGCTCCTTTGGTAGCCGGTGTGATCAAAAACACCAAGGGCAAAATGCAAAGCAGAAGGGGACCAGGTTACTTTCAGGTTTACTTCGACCTAAGAAAATTCTTCAAAAAAGATAATGTATTTTCTCCGACAGTTTCCTGGATTTTCAAGGCAGCCCCCTATATCTACTTTGCCACTGCCCTGGGAGCGGCAGCCTTGGCCCCGACTCTCCTGTTTAACCGGGGTTTGCACTATGACAGCATCTTTGTCTTGATCTACATGCTGGGACTGGGCAGGTTCTTTCTGGCCCTGGCCTCCCTGGATGCAGGCAGTTCCTTTGGCGGAATGGGTGGTTCCCGGGAAATGTTTATTAATGTTCTGGTTGAGCCTGTGCTGATGCTTACCTTGGTTACTGTGGCCCTGCGGGCCAATAGTACGGTCATGTCTCAAATGGCGGTCGCCGCCGCATCTTCCGGAATTTCCTTGTCGGCCATCCTAGCGGCTATTGCTTTTCTGATTCTTACTGTGGCTGAAACCGGACGTATCCCGGTGGACAACCCTGATACTCACCTGGAGTTAACAATGGTTCACGAAGGTATGGTTTTAGAGTATTGTGGACGCTCCCTTGGTTTAATCTTTTGGGGTTCCGCTCTTAAGCAACTTGTCACCATCTTGCTGATGGTTAACTTCTTTCTGCCCTGGAACCCGGTTGGTATTCTGCCGCCCGTTGTCTGGATGATCCTTAAGGTGCTGGTAATTGCTGTTGTCCTGGCCGGTATTGAAACCAGTACCAACAAGATGCGTCTGTTCAGATTACCAGGTTTGTTGGTCGCAACCGGCTGCTTATCACTGCTGGCGATCATCGCCATGTAGTAAGGAGGGAAAGATTAATGACACTATTGACAGTCCTGCTCTTAGCCGGCGCGGTCATTTTAACCAGGGTATCCTCTCTGCGGACTGCTGTGGGTATCTTAGGGTTCCAGTCGGTGATTGTGGCTCTGGCTTGTTTGATATTCGGTCATAAGACCGGGGAATTTCATATGTATATCGCTGCCGTTCTGACGGCGGTAATTAAAGTTGGTTTGATCGTTTATTCTCTTTGGAGGGTTACCTTGCAATTAAAACATGAAAGGGAAATTGCTAACTTCAACTTCTCTTTCCTCATGGCCATTCTGGCGATCATCGTTTCCTACGGGTTTGTGAATAAAGTATTACCCCATATGGCGGGAGAAACCTTGGCAGCAGCCATCGCCTTAACGATGATTGGTCTCTTGATGATCATCGCCCGGTCTCAGGCCATTATGCAGGTTGTCGGTCTAATAACGATGGAGAACGGACTGTACCTTTTTGGTTTATCCATCACCAAAGGTTTACCGCTGATCATCGAGATGGGTATCTTCTTTGATATCCTGGTTGCTGTGGTTGTGTTGGTAATTCTCACTCATAGACTTAAGTACTCCTTTGAGACCACAGACACCAGCATATTAAACGAGTTAAAGGGGTGATACCTATGTTCGAGTTGATCTTAGCGGCCTTAGTGCTGCCTATTGTAATAGGGTTAATTACCCTGCCGCAAAAGAATCTTACCACAATCCGCTATACCAATCTGGCAGGGAGCGCCTTAACCAGTGGTATTATACTGGCGATTATCTGCAAGATTACGCAAATTAAAGTATATAGCAGTGAGTTTCTGTATGTGGACTACCTGAGTGCTGTACTGCTTTTAGTTGTAGCTTTGCTTACCTTTACCGCCACCTTATTTTCCCTGCCTTATATGGAGAAGGAAGTAAAAGAAGGGCATGCAACGGAAAAGATGATTCCCCGCTACTACGCCCTGCTTAACTTGTTTACCTTTGCGATGGTGAGCGTTCTGGTTGTAGGAAACCTCGGCCTGATGTGGGTGGCTGTGGAAGGCACAACCCTGGCTTCCGCGCTGTTGGTGGCCTTCTATTTTAACCGTTCTGCCCTGGAAGCAGCCTGGAAATACGTCATGATTTGCACGGTTGGTATTTGTTTAGCCTTGCTGGGTACTATGATTCTCTATTATGCCCAGGTTAACGCCGGCGGCGAGACCCAGGCTCTGAATTGGCTCTACCTGAAGCAAATCAGTAACACCCTTAATCCTACCATTGTTAAATTAGCTTTTGTTTTCATCCTGATTGGTTACGGCACAAAGGCTGGTCTGGCCCCCATGCATACCTGGTTGCCGGACGCCCACAGTCAGGCCCCCTCGCCAGTCAGCGGGCTTTTATCCGGTGCGCTTCTGAGCTGTGCTTTCTACGCTCTGATTCGCAACATTATTATTATCCAAGGAACCATTGGTACAGAGTTTATTCATACGGTGCTTCTCGGACTTGGTATCCTGTCTGTTTTGCTTGCCATACCCTTTGTCTTGGTACAGCATGATGTCAAACGATTGCTGGCTTATTCTTCCGTAGAACACATGGGCATTATCGCCATCGGTTTCGGGGTCGGTACCCACCTGGCAGTGTATGCAGCCCTCTTACACATCATTAACCATGCCATAGCCAAGTCCGCTCTGTTCTATCTGGTCGGTATCATCAGCCAGGAGTATAAAACCAGACACATTAAAGAGATCCAAGGTATTGCCCGGGTGATGCCCGCTGTAGCTACTATGTTCATCATTGGCATTTTAGCCATCACAGGGACACCGCCACTGAACATCTTTATCAGTAAGTTCCTGCTGATCAATGCCATGTTCGAGAACAAAATGTGGCTCCTGGGTGGTATAACTCTCCTGTTGCTGGTCGGCGTCTTTGCCGGTTTGATGAACTACGCCTTAAAGATGACCTTTAGCAGCGTTCCTGAAAAAATGAAGCAGGCCAATGTTTCGTACCTCGCTCTAACCGCCATTGGTCTTTCCGTCGTCCTAATCGTGGTCGGTGGATTTTACCTGCCAACCGTTCTAAGCGAAATCTTAACTGAGGCAGCAGAGATTGTGATAGGAGGTTAGGAAAGATGAAGGATTACAAAACGATTCCGGCTGCCGAATTAAGGGAGACTGCCTACCAGCTATATGCTGACGGACAAAATGGTCTTATGTCCATGTTCGCCAATGACGAACGGCAATTAAACGGAAATTATGCTATCTACTGTCTGTTTTCTGTAGGCAAAAGTATGCAGGTCATAAAAGCTGTCTTGAAAGAAAAAGCGAAATTGGAGTTTCCTTCAATTACACCTAAGATCTCGGCCGCTGCCTGGTATGAACGTGAGATCTACGACATGTTTGGTATAAAGCCTGTGGGTCATCCCGATTTAAGACCGCTGGCCCTGCATGAGAACTGGCCCCAGGGGATCTTCCCGCTGCGCAAAGACTTTAACAGCAAAACACCTGTACCCACTGCTAACAAAGAATTTCCTATGGCCGGGGTGGAAGGGGAGGGAGTGTTTACGGTCCCGGTAGGTCCAATCCACGCCGGTATCATCGAACCCGGTCACTTCCGCTTTAGCCAGGCAGGTGAGGACATTATCCGCTTGGATGCTAAGTTATTCTTCCTGCACAGGGGCATTGAAAAAGCCATTGAAGGTGCGCCAATTGAAAGAGCTTTTTACCAGGTCGAACGCATCTCAGGTATCTGTACAATTGCCCACTCGTTATCCTATTGCCAGGCGATTGAAAACATTGCCGGAGTAACCGTTCCGCCCAGGGCCCAGTATTTAAGAGCGCTGGTGGGTGAAATGGAGCGCCTTTATAACCATGTCGGCGATATCGGCAACCTGTGTGCCGGGATGGGATTTGCTGTAGGAATTATGGCCGGTGCCCGTCTGAAAGAAGATATCATGAGGGTTAACGAAGCACTTACCGGCCACCGTTTTCTGCGCGGCATGGTTGTCCCCGGAGGTGTGCGCCTGGACATCACTGATCAGTTAAACGCTGAGATCACAAAAACGCTGGATAAACTGATGCCAGACTTCAATGAGATGATTGAACTCTTTAGAGGAAACGATGCCTTCCTGAACCGTGTCGAGACTACCGGCATTGTGCCCCGGCAGGCAGCTCTGGATTTAGGGGTAGTAGGGATTGGTGCCAGGGCCTCCGGAGTCGATGTAGATATCCGGCGGGATTTTCCCTATGGATGTTACTCAGGACTGAAATTTGACGTTCCTGTCTACACCAGCGGTGATGTAGCAGCCCGCCTGTGGGTTCGTGTCGATGAAGTGGCTCAGACTGTGAACCTGATCCGCCAGATTTTAGCGAAAATGCCTCAGGGTCCCCTGAAGGCAGCAATCCCCGCTATTAAACCTTACAGCAGCGGATTTGGCTGGTGCGAATCACCCCAAGGCAATAACATTCACTGGCTGATGGTGGGGGAAAACAATACTGTTTACCGCCTGTATGCCCGGGCTGCCGCTTATCCTAACTGGCCGGCCCTAACCGTAGCAGCACCCGGTAACATCATTCCCGACTTCCCGCTCATTAATAAGAGCTATGAGTTATCATACGCCTGCGTTGACAGATAGGAGGGTGCGGCAATGTTAAAGGTTTGGAAAAAAGTTCTCGCCACTGGTAATGTAACAAAACCCTGGGAAAAGTCAGTACCCCCGGAACGTTCGAGGGGTGAAGTGGTCGTAGAGCAAAACGCAGCCTGTAAGGGTTGCAATATCTGCGTTAATGTTTGTCCTACCAAGGCTATAAAATTGTATGATGGATCTCCTATGATTAACCAGAAGGCTTGTGTCTTTTGTGGACTCTGCGTAGAATCTTGCCAGGATGGCTGCTTAAAACAAACTTCTAATTATAAATTGGCAACCTTAGGTGGTTCACTGGCTGACAATACCGGTTCAGAATTGAAAAATAAAATCCACCGAGTCCTTGGCAGGTCTCTTCATATCAGGCATGTGGACATTGGTTCCTGCAACGCCTGTGATTTTGAAATGAACCACCTTTGCAACCCCGTTTACGATATCCAACAATATGGTATTGATTTTGTGGCTTCTCCCCGCCATGCTGATTTGTTGATGGTCACCGGGCCTGTCACGCGTAATTCTACCCAGGCTCTCATGATGACCTATGAGGCAACACCCACACCCAAATTGGTCATGGCTCTGGGGGCCTGTGCCTGTAGTGGCGATCAGATTTTCGGTGAAAGCTATGCCATTAGAGGTGCCGTTGATGCTTTTGTCCCGGTTGATATCTACGTGCCCGGCTGCCCGCCGCGACCACAAGCTATTATACACGGTTTAATGCTGGCTCTGGACCGGATGTAGGTAGGGGATGGAGTGAAATTTGCTCCGCTCACCAGAGCGCCGTCGCTATTGCGCTGGATTACGAGGGGAGCTTAGGCAAAACCTCAGGGTAGTACCTGGAGTGAACCATTGCCGCGCTGCCCCCTCGTAATATTAGCGCAATTTACCGCGACTCTGCTCAATGGTTCGCTGCGCAAGCTTTCACTCCATCCCTGCTTTTGGGTCGTGCGGGGGTTGAATTTTTGATTGAGTGATTAGCTTTTTCTGTCACATGAAGGATCAAACCCATATCAACGACGACCTCTTTACTAGGACCAAGAGACTGCAATTAGAATTTATCGGAGTGCTTGATAGATCCATTTTATTTAAATAAATTTAAATATATTTTTAAGGAGGAAGTTTCAAAATGGTAGGTGTAAACGTTAAAACATTTACTACAGCAAACTTTGAATCGGAGGTTCTGAAATCTGAGGAAACGGTTTTAGTGGACTTTTGGGCTTCGTGGTGTAAACCATGCCGTATGGAAGATCCAATCATCGATGAGCTTGCGGATGATTACCTCGGCCAAATTGTGGTAGGTAAGGTCGATGTGGATGATAATGATCCTATTGTCAGCAACTATTCAGTCGACAGTATTCCGACACTCGCTATTTTCAAAGGGGGCAAGGTGATTGACATAATCGCTGGTTTCCATGGAAAAAGGGAGCTTGTCAAAATGCTTAACGATCAGTTGTAATCCCAAGGTTAGGTCGAGCTTACTTCTGTCCGCAAATTAAATGACCTGAAAAAACCTATTTATGTAGGAGATACACAGGGAGATGCCCAGTCAGCCAAAGTGGCGGAAATTCTCTTTGTCTATGCCAGATATGGCTTTGGTAAGGTTGAAGAAGATGATTATGTGATTGATTGTTTTGAGAACTGCTAAGTTTAGGAATATAAATGGTTGAAGGAATCGGTCAATTACTCTCAGCGAACGGCCTGGCACATACCACTGGCGATTACGGGAGTTTTTGAAAACTTGTGAGCAGATCTATTGAAGAAAGCTTAGATTATGGCTAGTGTTTTGGGATGAAACGGAAAGATTTTGCGTTTCAGCTGAGTAATAAAATGTATCAATAGTTCACCTCCAATACAAAGGCTGCCTAACACATAAGGATGCTTCTAAAATCGAGTGAAATGTCGTTTTTTTACAATACACAGCTTTTTTCATCTGCTATTATAGGCATACCAACAAGTCAGATTGAAAGGAGCTATAGAACATGGAAAATGAACTTAAACAGACTTTTTATTGCGATCATGGCCATCCGGATATTCAGGCAGTTGCGCGGAGCCTGAAAGCAGGTGAAACAGATCCTGTGGCTATTGCAAAACTTACCTTTTATTATGTCAGAGAGAGATTCCCTTTTGGGTTTGATTTGTATCAACGCAAAGCATCAGAAACACTAAAGCAAGGATATGGCGTATGCTGGAATAAATCCTTGCTGCTTGTAGCCCTCTTGAGGTGCAATCAGATCCCCGCACAATTCGGCTCGATCCCTGTAAGACGCAGCTTCGTCAAACCGGCCATCGGCGCCTGGTATTGGTTGGCAAACAATCCCTTTTATCATTGCCTTGTCCACGCGTATCTCAATCATCGTTGGACCATAATGGACGTCACGTTGGATAAGAGAACGTACGAAGCTTTTTTCCTTCCTTGGGGGGTTGAATGGGGAATTGACTGGAATGGCGTGGACGATGTCCATCTTTACACGGAGAGTGTTGTAGGGCCGTCTGTGACGCATCCGGATATAGATGCCGCCATTAACAAAAAGATGGGTAATACCGAATTGCCTAAATGCCTCGCTGCCATTGGAAACAGTTATATGAACAGGCAAATGTGGAAAAGAGCAGAAGCTAGTGCCACTGCGTATGCACAGCGGTAAGTTAGGGATCATTCCAATGTTGAATCTAACAATCCTAGCCTAACACTCCGCTCAGGAAGGAAGCTCAGGCATGCTTTATCAAGAACATCCCCCTCACCTAGGTTTGAAAAACCACATAAAATGCTACTGGACTCTGGCAATATCCGCGTCCATGATTCCGAAAGGAGGCCAATCTTTGTTAGCCGAAGGCCTCGAATTGGCGTTCAATTTAGGCGATCCAATAGAATTTGTGACCAATAATCCAGAGCCCGCCATAGCCCACCATTGTTGCATCTGTGGGCCCATGACACAACTGATGCGGATTAGACCGATTGGAAGAGTGGAAGTGCTGGGCGTCTGTTTTCGTCCCGGTGGCGCTTATCCGTTCTTTTTCTATCCAGCCGTTGATTTGGTGAATGGTTATGCTGAGATAGATGATCTTTGGGGGGCAAGGGGTCTAGGGATTGTCGATAGAATCCGAGATGATAGTCACACTACTAAAGAGCGAATTGATTTCTTAGATCGCCATTTTCTTTACCTCCTTGATAAAAACCAGAGAAATGATTCTTGCGTAGCCGCGACTCTGGATGTAATCGAAGCGCTATACGGACAAGTGAATATTGGCCGTTTGGCAGGATTGGTCGGTCTTAGCAGCAGGCAATTAGAACGTCGCTTTAAAGAGCGGGTCGGCATGTCACCCAAACAGCTTTGCCGAAGTTTGCGGTTCAAAAACATATTTAAAAATATTGCCACATCTCACACCGACTGTTGGGTTACTACAGCCCAGGCCTGCGGTTACTATGATCAGTCACATTTAATTAAGGATTTCAAACACTATATTGGCTCAAGTCCGACGGATTACTTCATAAATCCACAGGCTAGAGAAAGCTTCTTCATGGGAAATTTTTAAAAGCCACTCAATGATTACCATTGTCTACAAGCGAACAAATATCTATCGAAGGATTTGACTCTGGGGCATGACATTGAGAAAGAGTTTCTGGCTTTTTTCAATGTTCAAAGAATAGAGTTTGCGTTTAAATAAAATAGGTCGGGTCCATATTATAGACCTAGGTTAATGCACATTCGTAGGATAGCACTAAACCGCCGGCGCGGTGGTTTCCGGAGTGTATCTTTTGCTTTTTTAATTGAATATCGCTGTAAGCTATTACAGACAATTCACATCTCCTTTAAAATAATGAGAATAAAGAAGAAGCCCGCTGAACTCTTAAAGAGCAGCGGGTTTCTTCCCTTTACGATCCGCCGCAGGCTTAAACAACCGCGGATACAATATCTTATGTTATGGCCGGCCAGGTTGTTACATA
>LOEW01000095.1 GCA_001516045.1 Desulfosporosinus sp. BRH_c37 | reverse complement strand
GGCAAAAACCGTTAAGATGTCTGCAATGTCAGCATGAGTTATAAAACACTTGTTACCATTGATAACGAAACGATTGTCTTTAAAAACTGCTCTGGTCTGCATTCCACCAACATCTGAACCAGCGTTAGGTTCAGTAAGTGCAAAAGAAGCCTTGATCTCACTCGTCGCTATTCCAGGCAAATATTTGGCTTTTTGCGCCTCGTTACCCCATAAGGCAATCGGTGCCGAACCCAATGACTGGTTCCCAAGAACCATAGAAGAACTGGCACAAACCCGTGAAATTTCTTCGATTGCCAGACAAAGGGTTAATAATTTCCCATCGAAGCCTCCATATTCTTGAGCAGCAACAAGGGAAAATATATCATTAGCCTTAAATAGATCAAAAACATCCATAGGCAATTCTGCCTTTTGGTCAATTTCTGCTGCTCTGGGAGCTACTTTTTCTTGCATAATTCTGCGAACAGTCTTTCTAATCATTTCCTGTTCATCTGTAAATGTTAAATCCATGCCTTTCTCTCCTTTTCTGAAATATCTTTCTTAATTAAATTGACGACAAATCAATTAATCTGAGGCACTCACCCTGCATCATGTATCCATCACGTTTTTCAAATGCATGTCATTAGGTAATACTTTCAGTTAACCGATAATTTTATTTTTCAACTCTTTAATCGTTTCTACCGAATAATCTAAATACTTGGTTAATATCTCTTCATTATGTTCACCCAACCGCGGAGGAAAACTAATTATTTTCTCTTCAGAAAACTTGATAACGGGATCAAGGGGAAGAGTTATTTCATAACCGGATCTAGAGTCTTTGGCCCGGACCATATTTTTTCTTAGACTGGGATCGGCCATTATGTCGTTTACAGTAGCCACCTTAGCAACGGGAATTCCACTATTTTTACACATCTTAATTAACTCTTCCATTTTCATAGTGCCGATAATTTCTCTTAAAGCCTGGTCCAGTCTTTCGATATCCTTAATACGACCCCGGTTGGCAACGTAGTCAGGATTATTCAACTGGGCGAACTCAGGATTGGCAACAAGATTAGCCCACTGGCGGTCATTCCCGACAGCAATGATCACAAACCCATCCTTTGTGGGATACGTGTTTACAGGAGCAAATGAACGGTGCCGGTTACCGTTTCTTCCTACAGGTTCACCAAACTCATGATTGGTTATTTTTGTGGAAAGCAGTGCGGTCGTACACTGTAACATTGATATATCAATCCGGCTTCCTTCACCGGTTTTTCCCTTCTTATACAATGCTTCCATGATGGATGCATATGCTTGATTCCCCGCTTCGAGATCAGCGATCGGTATTCCCGCCAGCATTGGATCCCGTCCTAGTTCACCTGTCTCATTCATAATCCCGGCCATAGCTTGAATTATCGGGTCATAAGCTGGCTCAGACCTTTCCGGCCCAAAACCAGATAAACCTACCCAGATAATATCCGGTTTCAATGACGACAAAATTTCGTATGAAATACCGAGCTTTTCATAATTCTTTGGCAATTGGTTCGTGCAAAATATATCAGCAGGTATTTTCTCTATCAATTCCCAAAGTAATTGCTGACCTCGCTTTTCAGCCAAGTTAAGTGTTATCGATTGTTTTCCGGCATTAACTCCGAGGAACTGTGAATTCATCGCCTCCTCGCCCGCCATTCGAAACCCTACATAACGGTTGGGATCCCCCTGCAAAGCCTCAATCCTGATTACCTGAGCACCTTTTAACGCCAATCTGTAGGTACAATAGGGCATCGACAAAGCCTGTTCCAGGCTTAAAACAGTGAGATCCTTAAAAAATTCACTATTTTTCGTTATTATCACCCCCTAAATGCTTTAACAGCAACTGTCCAGCTGTTGAAAGGTCGTCCTGTCTTTCCTGCACTCGCTTGACTACCAGTTCAAAAAGATTCCCCGGCAGCTGCCTAAGCCTTCGGGTTACTTCCCGGCAAACGAAACTCACGAGTTGATCTTCAATGGCCGCTTCTTTGTGACGTTCAAAGTCGCCGCCTACCTCTAAAAACAGATAATGTTTATCTAGATCCTCCACCAGTTGATCAAGCCCAATTCCAGTGAAAGCCGAGACCTGAACCACCGGAGTTTCCCATCCATTAGCCCGGTTTTTCACTCCCATCAATTCCATGATTGCCGAAGCCGCCAGATCAGCTCCACCCAAATCAGCCTTATTGACTGCGAAAATATCACCAATTTCCATTACCCCTGCCTTAATGGCCTGGATCCCATCACCTAAACCCGGAACAGTAACTAACAATACGGTGTTGGCAATATCTCGAACCGCTACTTCCGACTGGCCTGCCCCAACTGTTTCCAGTAGAATCACATCAAAGCCCGCCGCACCCAATAAAACCAACACATCCTCAACGGCTGGAGCAACGCCCCCGGTGCGACCCCTTGATGCCATACTCCGGATATAGATCCCTGCTTCACGAGCTTTTTCCATGCGTACCTGATCACCCAATATCGCTCCACCCGAAAACGGGCTAGACGGGTCAATAGCGAGAATTGCCACCCGTCTACCTTTTCGAGTGTAAGCCACCGCTAATCGGTCCACCAAACTGCTTTTCCCTGCTCCAGGCGGACCAGTGATCCCAATAACCCAAGTTCGGCTATTTCGGGCCTGAAGGCAGCTAATTAGTTTTTCTATTTCCGGGTGAGCGTTTTCAACCATTGTTATGGTCCGGGCCAAAGCACGTCGGTTTCCGGCCATAACGGCTTGCACCAATTCTTTAAAATCCATTTAACTGTCTCCATTTTTTACATTGTTTATTTCTTCAAAACAACAAACCCGTCTACAGCTATAATCCGTTCACTGGCGATAACCAGGGGATTAATATCAAGTTCTTGAATCTGAGGATTGTCAGTCAGAAGGTTAGACACC
Source organism: Desulfosporosinus sp. BRH_c37 (assembly GCA_001516045.1). GTDB lineage: Bacteria > Bacillota > Desulfitobacteriia > Desulfitobacteriales > Desulfitobacteriaceae > Desulfosporosinus. The sequence goes on along the minus strand of LOEW01000095.1, from coordinate 17,590 downwards.
TGACAAAGCAGATCAACTACTTTTGAAAGGTTGAAGGCTGGACGGTTGCGAAAACCTGACAGCAATGAATAAGCGGAAGATTCCAACACCATTTGCAAGGCCCAGGTCCGGTCAAAAGGTACCAGGCTTAGCGATGTTTTGTGAATTAGTTCTGCCATAACGCCACCTACCCCAAAAAGTAGCACCGGTCCAAAAACGGGATCATTTTTCCCACCAATAATAATTTCTGCTTCTCCGCGAACCATTTCCTGAACAAGATATGGGGGTCTTAATTCCTTCAAGCTTAACCGTTCCCAAGCGTTAATCAACTGCTGGCTGTTACCGAGATTAAGTTCCACCCCTCCAATTTCTGACTTATGAGCTATAGCGTTCTGGCAAACCTTTAGAACTACAGGATAACGAATTTCTTCCGCAGCAATCAGAGTCTCCTCCAAAGTCATGACCATTAGCTCTTTGGTGCATGGGATACCATATTCCTGAAATAATTGCTTAGCTTCAAATTCGTTTAGGGCCCAATCATGCAACTTTCGCTCCTTCAAATAGGTTGAACCATCCGCCCCTTTGGAAATTGCCAAACTTGCACGTCCCCGTTCAAGAACCTCACGGTAAGTAACCAGACAGTTCAAACCATTTACTGCTCTTTCTACTGAAGGAAATACCGGAACCTGGTAGCTATTAAAAATTCCAGCAATCTGTGGAGTAGCCGCTACAAAGGCCACTACCGGCTTTTGATAAAGTTCCCGAGCTTTAATGAAAGCCCGAGCAAATTCCGGGTTATCCAGCCCTATATTAATGGCTATTAACCCATCTACTTCCGGGTCGGAAGCTATTGCTTTCACACATGCCTCATAGTTTTCCGGAGCACACTGTGGGGTCATGTCTACCGGATTGGCAGTTGCGCCAAATTCCGGAATTAATTGCCGGATCAACTGTTGGGTGGACGCTTGCAATTCCCGAACCTGCAAACCTTCTTCTTCACAAGTGTCGCCAGCCAGTACGCTTGGTCCCCCAGAAATGGTTACTACAGCTACATTACGGCCAGCGGGTAAAAGCTTATTAGCCATAGAAAGTGCCATTGCTTTATCGAAAAAATCTTCAGTCCCGGAAGCCCAGATAATCCCGGCCTGTTTAAAAGCTGCGCGGTATATTTCCGTTTCACAAGCCAGCGAACCGGTATGCGATTCTGCTGCTCTTTGGCCAGCCTTAGTTCGGCCTGCCTTGAGGGCAATAATCGGTTTATAGGGAGTGATGGCCGCTGCCGCTTGCGCAAACCGCCGCCCATCACGCAACCCCTCAATATACAGGGCAATCATCCTGGTCGCCTCATCTTCAGCCAAGTATTCCAATAGATCAACATAATCAATATCAGCCATGTTCCCAAGACTAATAAATTTAGCCAAGCCGAAGTTACGCTGGTGTGCTTCGTTGAAAAAAAGTCCTCCCATTGCTCCACTTTGAGAGATAAAGCTGATGTTGCCTTTGATATGGGGAAGTTCCCAAAAAAATGTACCATTGAAATTATCAGTCAGATTGTAAATGCCCATGCAATTCGGCCCTACTAACACCATACCGGCTTTCCTAGCCGTTGCTACGGCGGCAGCCTGTAGCTGCAACCCATTTTCCCCAGCCTCACCAAAACCGGAAGATAGGATTACAACAGTTTTAACTCCAACCTTGGCGCATTCTTCAACCGCTCTCGGGACTGCCGGGGCGGGAACGATAATCAGCGCCAGATCAACCAGATTTCCGGCATCAGCTAAACTATTAATAACCGTTTTCCCCAGTATTTCCCCTCCACTGGGGTTCACCGGGTAAACCTCGCCACGAAATCCATATTCTAAAATGTTTTTCATAAGGGTGTGCCCTAGCTTACCTGGATTAGCCGAAGCACCAATAATCGCAACGTTTTGTGGATCAAAGAGAGCTTTTAGACTGGCCACTGATTACACCTCATTTACAAACTGACAATTGATCGAAGGTTGTGTAAGAACAGTGAACTCGTTCAACTAAAGTTGAACATCGAGTCTTCGGTGGGGGACTCACCCCCCACCGAAGCAGGGTACGGGGACCCACTCCCACTTGAAGAAGTGGGAGTCTTACGTTTTGGATAAATCAGAGTCACTTTCATAGGGAGATTAACAATGTTTGGCTTTACTTATTCTTTTCTTTCAGTGCAGCAAGAATTTTTTCCGGAGTTATAGGTAAGCTCCTCATTCGGACACCGATCGCGTTATAAATGGCGTTAGCCACAGCTGCCGCAACTGGAATTGTACAAGGTTCCCCGACTCCTTTAGCCCCATAGGGACCTAGTGGGTCATTGGTTTCCACCAGGATCTTTTTAGCTCGTATAGAATCACAAATTGTTAGCAAACGGTAGTCCAAGAAATTGGGATTTAGTACTTTCCCTTCTCGAATTATCATTTCCTCGGTTAAGGCATATCCCAGCCCCATAACCACACCACCATCTATTTGACCTTCCACGGCTAGCGGGTTAATCGCTCGCCCAAGATCGTGGGCCGCTACATAATCCAATACTTTAACCTTTCCAGTCTCTAGATCAACTTCCACCTCGACCGCATGAGCCCCAAAAGCATAAGCAGCTGAAACATTACCCATAAATTCTCTATCGCACATCTCAGTCGGCGGGTCATAGAAGCCTTCTCCGATCACCATCTGACCATCCTGTCGAAAATGCATGCTCCGAACTACTTTGCTAAGGCTGACGCTTTTATCTGTATTTTCCTGATCAAAGATTTTTTCGTCTCTGAATACCAATCTTTGGATCGGTAAGTTTAGCATTTCGGCAGCAACTTCTATAACCTTTTTACGGACGATTTCGGCGGCCAAAAGGGCTGCATTGCCGGAAACAAAAGTCGTTCGACTCGCATGACAACCAGCATCCCAGGAAGTAAGATCAGTATCATTATTGATCAATTGCACCTTCTCCGGTTTGATTCCTAAGGTTTCAGCAACAATTTGGACGACAATGCCATCTGATCCTTGCCCCATATCTGTTGACCCGATAAGAACCACCACCCGACCCACGCTATCAAGTTTTACCACTGCTCCACAGCCATCTGAGCGGTAGACACGTGCGCCTCCACCCACATGTTGTAGTGCAGCTATTCCCACGCCCCGGTTATTCTGGGCTCCTCGCTTTTCTTTCCAGCCGATGCCTTCGGCTGCTCCGCTAAGACATTCCGGTAAACCACAAGAGGTGATTTTCATTTTATGAGGATTTATTTCTCCCGGTCTATTACTGTTCAGCAACCGGAACTCCAGGGGATCCATCCCGAGTTTTTCCGCTAATTCATCCATTTGGCTTTCCACTGCGAAGGTTGATTGCGGATTACCATAGCCACGCATGGCCCCGCTGTAGGGTTGGTTGGTATATACTATATCAGCCTCGTACAGTACATTGGGCACCTGGTAGAGAGAGCTGACTGTCGTCATTCCGACAACAGGTGTTGTGGCTCCCCAAGAATTATAGGCACCATTATCAGCTATCACCCGGGCAACCCGCGCAACCAGTCGCCCTGTCCGATCTGCTCCTGTGCTCAGATCGATAATCATCGGCTGGCGATTGCGTGAATTAATAAATTCTTCCTCACGGGTAAAAACAATTTTCACAGGACGACCGGTTTTTTTAGCCAGCGTAACGCAAGCTAACTCGTAAGAATAGACATCCAGACGGGTGCCAAAAGCACCTGAAATTATAGGTTGAATCACCCTTATCTTGCTTTCGGGTATCTCTAAAGCCTCCGCCAATTCATGTTTGTAAATAAAAGGAGCCTGAATTGTGCTCCGAACAGTCAAGTTTCCATCTGCATTGAATGAGGCAAGACAACCGTGGGTCCCCATGCAGCAAGAAGTAACAAAGGGCAATTCATATCGATTGGTAACCACTACATCGGCCTTTGCCAACGCTGCTATCGCGTCTCCTGCAACAAATTTATAACTACAAGAAATATTTGTGCCTTTTTCCTCATGGACCAACGGTGCACCCTTCTCCATCGCCGTAAAAGGATCAAACACACCTGGTAAGATTTCATAGTCAACCTTAATGAGATCCAGTGCCCGAATAGCAGTATCTTCATCTACAGCTGCCACTGCGGCCACATCATCCCCAATATAACGCACCTTATCCTTTTTGAGGCCTTCGTTATCCATACCAAAACCCATCCGGTTACCGGGAATGTCTTTGGCCGTCAGTACAGCCTTAACACCCGGAAGTTTCAGAGCTTCAGTTGTGTCAATATTCACAATCCGGGCATGAGCATAAGGACTGCGGAGAATTTTACCATAGAGTTGTCCTGGTAGTACAAAATCATCAATAAACTCTGCCTGACCAGTAGCCTTGGCTATAGCGTCAGGTTTCGGCAATCTGCGCCCAATAACTGATGCTTCCATTAGCTCACCTCCCCAGTCTTCTCTTTACCGACTGCCTTCACCGCATCAATGATCTTAGTATAACCAGTGCAACGGCAGAGATTTCCGGACATAGCATGCTTTATTTCATTCTCAGTGGGAGAGGGGTTTTCATCAAGCAAGGCTTTAGCCGTCAATATCATTCCCGGTGTACAAAATCCACACTGAATCGCCCCATGTTCAACAAAAGATTTTTGAATTGGATGTAATTCCAATCCATCAGCCAACCCCTCGATCGTCTTCACCTGACGTCCGTTAACCTCTATCGCGAGGACTAGACAAGAATTAACCGCCGTCCCGTCCAAGAGGACAGTACAAGCCCCACAGTCCCCGGTATCGCAGCCTTTTTTGGTTCCCATTAACCTTAGCTCATGCCTGAGGATATCCAGTAAGGTCTGTTCAGGACGGACCAGGAGTTCATGAGTTTCTTCGTTCACGGTAAACTTTATCGGCTGTTTCATATTTAGCCCTTCCTTTCTGTTATCTCGGCAGTCTCATAAATGGCTCTCTTAACCAAAACTTTTATTATTTCTTGCCGGTAGCCAGCTGTAGCACGCACATCGCTAATTGGGGTTGCTTCAGCAGCTGCAATATCAGCTGCTCGCTCGATATTTTCTGCTGTTAGCCCGCCTTCCAGAAGTTGACGGCTTGCCATTGGAGCCTGTAAAGGTACCGGGGCCACTGAACCTAAAACTATGTCGGCCTCCTGACATATCTGGTCTTTTCGCAGTAGGCCAACAGCTACACCAACAATTGCAATATCCATGGCTTGCCGGATTTTATGTTTCAAGTAGATGAAGCGTTTATCAGGATGTGGCAAAGGAACTAGTAGACCGGTGAGTATATCTCCTTGAGCCAATATTGTAATTCCCGGACCCTTAAACAATGTGGCCAGCGGGATTTGTCGTTCACCTTCTGGTCCGACAATTACCACTTGAGCATGCAGAGCAATTAATGAAGGTGCCAGATCAGCCGAAGGAGCAGCATTACACAGGTTCCCTCCGATGGTAGCCCGATTACGAACTTGCATCGAAGCCATATTTGTGGCAGTTGTCGCCAAAACAGGCAGTTTCTCACGGATAACCTCCGAGCGAGCTAAGTCAGCAAGGGCGGTTAACGCCCCAATAAAAATCATACCGCCAGGTTTGCTCGTTATGCCATAAAGTTCCGGGATCTTTTTTATGTCAACAACCAAGTTGATCGCCAAAGAGCCGCGTTTCATTTTCACCAACAGATCAGTTCCACCGGCCAAAATTCTAGACCCTTCATTTTCGACAAGCATTTGGCAAGCCACATTTAAGGTTACCGGGGCCTGGTAAGTGAAGCTTTTCATTCAGGTTCCTCCTTACTATTCCCGTTCATCAAAGACTCGTTTTGTTTTCTTTTCACTGCGCGGCAGACTGCCGTAGTCAACTACTTCCACATCAGGTGTTACATTGATCGTAATTTTGATTTGCTTTTGTAAGACACTGGCCAATTGTTCATTCGACAACTTTGACCCTTGCTCAGCTTCAACGCGGACAATCATTACATCACGTCCCTGTACTCTGAACAAGCGTATTTGGTATTCACTGCTAAGTCCTGATACCTCTGAAATTACGTGATCAATTTGACCCGGGTAAATATTAACTGCGCGAAACTTAATCATATCGTCGGACCGTCCAACTAAGCGCTTTATCCTTGGATAAGTCAGACCACAAGCGCAAGGTTCAGGTATCAGTGAGGTAATGTCTCTGGTGCGGTAGCGTAAAAGTGGATTAGCCTGCTTGTTGAGAGTTGTTACTACCAATTCACCCTCCTCACCCGGTTGACAGGGAATGCCAGTAACCGGGTCAATTATTTCAAATAGCAGGTGATCAGCCCAATAATGAATTCCATCATGTAGTTTACAATCCAAACCAGTCCCTGGGCCATAAGTTTCGGTCATCCCAATGATGTCAAAAGTTTCAATTCCCAGGAGTTTTTCGACTTGTAACCGCATGGCATCGCTCCAGCGCTCGGAGCCAACAATACCTATCCGGAGCTTGATTTTATCCCTTAAACCTCGGGCGGCAATTTGCTCACCAAGGAGTAAAGCATAAGAAGAGGTGCTGACCAGGACCGTTGTCCCAAAATCAATCATCAATTCCAGTTGCTGTTCCATTGCAATCGGACCAACCGGCATTACTAATGCTCCGATCCGTTCTGCTCCGGCCTGGAAACCAGCTCCGGCAGTCCACAATCCGTAACCTGAAGTGATCTGAAGCCTATCCCGGTTGGTTACCCCAGCCAAAGTCAGGCAACGGGCCATCATTTCCGACCAAGTATCAAGATCCTGCTTACTATAAAAAGTGACCGTTTTTTTGCCAGTTGTTCCGGAGGAAGCATGTAACCGGACAATCTCTTCCTCCGAGGCGATCATGAGTTTATCAGGATATAAATCGCGCAACTCTTGCTTTTCAGTAAAAGGAAACCGGGCGATATCCTCCAGGGTATTCAAGTCCTCTGGTCTTACACCAGCCTTCTCCATCTTCTTTTGGTTATAAGGTGAATTATTGTAAAGATAATGTACTAAACGCTTTAGCTTTACCAACTGCATCTCGGCTATTCTTTTTTCACTTAGCATAGGTTGCCTGGCAATCAATTTTTCTCCTCCTAAACGAGATTATCAGAGTAATAAATATCCTGAAAAATCTGAATCTCTGCAATTCATACATCACTTTAGCTGTTCAATAGTGAACCATCTTTAGTCTTCTATTGTAACCCCATAATCTTGCTTAGCTTGCTCCTTACTTATCTTGCCATCACGAACATCGTTATAAATCAGTTCCCGATTACGTTCCGAGGGATTACCGTAGCCTCCTCCACCCGGCAGCCTTACACTGACAACATCATTTAACGTTAGGGTGCTGTAGGCTTTAGATTTTAGACGGGTTTCTTCAGGGGTTTCCGGATTCAGAATGAACCTTCCCATACTGCCTTCCTTCCCGCCGAAGAGTCCAAAGGGAGGGAACTCCTGGCGGTCTCCGTAGCGAGCAAAGGTAACATTATCAACCATGAGCCGGAAGTCTTTCCTTAGTCCCAAGCTACCTCTGAATTTCCCTGCCCCGGCCGAATCCGGAATTAATTCGTAACGTTCAATCCGAACTGGGTACTCTAATTCAACGGCTTCAATGGGTGTATTCATCATCCGGGCCAGATGCGAGTCCTGAGCTTCTCTGGCGTCTCTTTCAGGCAGTGCGCCTGCTCCGCCGCCCTGGACTTCGGTAAGAACAAAACGCCGATTTTTATGTCGCGGGTCATAACCGCTAAATCCGAAGGTCGACATCTGAGCATGGCTGCCAGCCATTACCTTGTCCGGAAGAGCTTGAGCCAATGCTTTGAGCATTACCTCAACAACCTTATTTGCAGTGTTGCTCCGCGCTGCCACTGCTCCCGGTAACACCGGGTTTACTAAAAGACCCAGTTCTATCCGGACATCCACAGGGCGATAACAACCCGAATTAGGCGGAACAGTAGGATCAACTACGGCGATAATTGTGTAATAAACACCTGAATGAGCAGTTGATACAGGGCAGTTGACATTCCCTTTAACCTGGGGGCTGGTTCCGTCAAAATCAACGCTTACTTGATCCCCTTTTTTGTGGATATTTACCTGAAGCTTAATCGGATCATCGGTAATCCCATCATCGTCCACCCAATCGATACCAGTGTAAGTCCCGTCCGGGATGGCTTTGAGGGCTTCCCTCATCCGCCGTTCCGAATAATCTAACAACATGGTTGTTGATTGCTCGACTTGTTCCTTACCATATTTGGTAAAAACTTCTTTTAACTTCTTCATGCCTACAAAACAACAAGCAGCTTGGGCTTTAATGTCACCAATGGTCTTATCCGGCACCCGGATGTTATTGGTTATGATCGCGAAAATTTCTGCGCTCTCCTCAAATTTTCTGTAAAGCTTGACCATCGGGATGCGTATCCCTTCCTGGTAAATCTCGGTTAACCCACCGGCTACCCCTCCGGCCGCAGACCCGCCCATATCCGCTTGGTGGGCTATAGCTCCTACATAACCGATTATTTCTCCTTCAAAAAATACCGGAGCAAAAATCTCAACATCCATGACATGTTGTCCACCCTGATAAGGGTCGTTAGAAATTATTACATCACCATCATTTAAGGTCTCAGGCGGAAATTGCTCGAGTAAAACATCCATAGTTATTTCAAATCCGGTCAACAACATGGGAGCATGATGAGCCTGAGCTACTGTTTTTCCATTGCGGTCAAATACAGCGCAGGTGATATCCATAATCTCTTTAATAACCGTGGAACGGGCTGAACGAACCAGAGTATGCCCCATTTCATCAGCAATCTGTTCCAAAGCATAACGAATTACCTGCATCATAACCTGGTCTTTACTAGTGTTACTCATTCTCCTCACCTCCCAACTTTATGATTAGGTTACCATACTGATCAATCTGACATGTTGCTGACGGCGGCACAACCGAACTTGAAATCTGTTCTTCAACTATAGCCGGCCCATTAAACAAATGCCCCGGTCGCAAAAGATCCCGTTCATAAATTGGAACTTCGACACTTCCCGTGCCTTCAAAATAAACCATACGGGGTGTTTTTTGGGCTTCTCGGCCATCTCCGGCACTCAATTCAACTTTTTTCATCTTAACCAGCGGTGTTTTACCAACAGCTGTTACCCGCACGTTCACCACCTGTACTGTTTCTTTCTCAGAACTATAAGCGTACAGACGACGATGCTCATCGTTGAAAGCTTTGGCTAACTGCACCAAGTCATCGTGATTCAGATCGGATTTTCGATTCATACTAATATTCAAATCATAGGATTGCCCTTCGTATCGCACGTCAGCCGACCAAAGCAATTCTATTTCTTCCGGCGCAAAATTTTCCGCTTCCAGTTGAGTCTTTCCTCTAGCTTCCAAACGTCCAAAAACATTGGTTATTTCTCCCAGATCAACTTCATCTATTGCCCTGGCCACGGTTTGGACAAAATCATGACGAGCATCAGAAACCAACAGCCCCAACGCCGAAAGGTTTCCTGCAAGTCTCGGAACAATTACGGTCTTAATACCCATATCGGCAGCCAGTTCTGCTGCATGTAAGGCACCGGCGCCACCAAAGGCAACTACTGCAAACTCCCGCACGTCATGACCTTTCTCTACCGTATTCACTCCAATACCCTTACTCATATTAGCATTAACTATCCTGATTATTCCTGCTGCAGCATCCTCAACGGTAGTGCCCATTGGATCTGCAAGATGCTCTTTGATGGCTTGATACGCCAGTTCACGCTCTAGGACCAGTTCTCCGCCTAAGAAATAACTGGGGTTAAGCCTGCCCAGAATCAGGTTAGCATCAGTTACAGTCGGCAGTTGCCCGCCACGATTGTAACAAGCTGGGCCTGGCGAAGCTCCTGCGCTTTGGGGACCCACATTTAGGATACCGCCTTTGTCAACCCAGGCAATACTACCGCCGCCAGCTCCAATGGTATCGATATCAATCACTGGAATTTTCACCGGATATCCTTCGAACTTAGCCTCAGAAGTGACTTGCGCTACACCCTGGTCAATTAATCCAATGTCAAAACTTGTCCCGCCCATATCTGCTGTCATAAGTTGGCTATACCCAGTAATTTCTCCAAAGAAAGCCCCAGCTAAAGCTCCTCCCGCCGGACCGGAATTAACGGTATTAATAGCGTAACGCTCAGCGGCTTCGGCAGTAATTGTTCCACCGCTTGCCTGCATGATTCGCAGGTCAACTCGACCATACTTTTCCGCTAAGGCCTGCGTCAATTTCTGGATATAACGTTTCATAATCGGTTGCAGATATGCATTTATTACTGTTGTTGAGGCACGCTCGAATTCCCTGTACTCTGGAGCAATTTCTGAAGAAACAGATACATAAGCTTCCGGGAAAATTTCAGTACACATTTCGGCTATTCGACGCTCATGTGCCGGGTTGAGGAAGGAAAAGAGCAAACTTATTGCAATAGCTTCCACCTGTTGTTCTTTAAGAAACGTGATAGCATCCCGAACAGAATCTTCATCTAAAGCCTTAACTACTTTTCCATCGGCCCCTACCCTTTCATTTACTCCCTTGCAAAGATACCTGGGAACAAGTGGCAGGGGAGTGGAAGCATAGAAGTCGTACAAACATACTCCTGGCCTTTGAATGCGGCCAATTTCAAGCACATCTATAAATCCTAGCGTAGTAATTAAACCGGTTTTGGCTCCCTTTTTCTCAATCAAGGCGTTGGTTCCAATCGTAGTGCCATGTACAATATAATCTACGTCTTCAATGGAAGCTTCGGCTTTTTCCAAAACCTTGGCAATCCCGTTCAGAACCCCTTCCCAAAGTTTTGGAGGTGTAGTTGATACCTTGGCGAAATGCAAATTTCCAGTTTTATCATCAACCATTACAATATCAGTAAATGTACCACCTACATCGATTCCTATCCGCAAAACCATTTCCCTCCTTTCAAACTATTAATTTTTACATCTTCGGCGCTTCACTAATGTCCCTTTTTTTCTGCTTCCTTCTCAAAGAAGGCAACTACTTTAGATAGCGAGGCATTTCCAAATACTTCTAAAACCCCGATTTTCTTCAATTCTTCATAATCAGCCAACGGGATATTGCCACCAACTGTAACAGCTATATCTTCGGCACCGCGGTCGCGCAGCATATTGATTATCTTCTGTGAATAGGACACGTGGGCTCCATTAAGTAAGCTTAGCCCTAGGATATCCACATCTTCATCAACAGCCATAATAACCAGATTTTCCAAGCTACAGTGCAGTCCTGAATAAACAACTTCCATCCCGGCATCCATTAGTGCTCGAGTCACAACTTTAGCTCCTCGGTCATGACCGTCAAGACCCGGTTTACCGATCAGCACTTTTAACGGCCTCTTTGCCATTTTTACTCCTCCTTAAAAAATATCCAGAGGTTCGCGGAAGGTACCAAATACTTCCTTTAAAACCCCAGTCATTTCACCTACTGTTGCGTAGGCCCGGACAGCCTCCAGAGTAGCATCCATAATATTCTCACCGTTTAGCGCAGCCTGACGAAGCACGCCCAGTGTCCGGTTCACCTCTGTCTGGTTGCGGCTGGTTTTAGCCTCAGCCAGCCGTTGCTGCTGATCTCTGACTGTATTGCTGTCCCAGGAATGCAGATGAATCGGGGGTTTCTCTTCTATTTGAAGGCTGTTCACACCGATAACAATCCGCTTGCCGCTTTCAATATCCCTTTCAAATTTCATAGCCTCTCGCAAGATTGAACGCTGGATGTACCCGTCTTCAATTGACTTAACCATTCCGCCCCGGGCTTGGATCTCATCAATCATAGCAACAATTTTTTCTTCCAAGGTATCCGTCAGGCTTTCTACATAGTAGGATCCGGCAAGCGGGTCTACGGTATTGGTAACACCCGATTCTAAAGCGATAATCTGCTGAGTGCGCAGGGCAATTAACATAGCTTCAGGCGTTGGGATGGCATGCCCTTCATCCTTAGTATTAACCGACAAAGCCTGACAACCGCCAAGCACAACGGCTAAGCTTTCCAAAGTCCCTCGGATAATGTTGTTATCAGGCTGCTGCGCTGTTAAAGTACTACCCCCGGTTCCAGCAAAAAACAGGAACTTCCACGAACGGGGATTTTTGGCTCCGTACTGCTCCTTGAGAATTCGGGCCCAAATTCTCCGGGCAGCCCGAAATTTGGCCACTTCTTCGAAAAAGTCCATATGGGCTGTAAGGTTAAAACTAATCCGGGGAGCAAATTTATCAATGTCCAGACCACGCTCCACGGCATTTTCAATATAAGTCATGGCGTTTAAAAAGGCATAAGCAATTTCCTGAATAGCATTGGCTCCTGTTTCCCTGATATGATAACCGCAAACACTGACCGGTACATACTTTGGAACTCTTTTGGAACAGAACTCGTAAGTATCACCAATCATTTTTAACGCCGGTACGAGTGGAAAAATGTACGCTCCCCGGGAAAAATATTCCTTCAAAATATCGTTTTGGGTCGTTCCGGTTAGCTTCTCCGACGGGACGCCCTGTTTTTCCCCCACCGCCACATACATAGCCAAGATAATTGGGGTAATGGCATTGATTGTAAAAGAAGTACTGATTTTGTCTAAAGGAATTCCATCAAATAACAATTCCATATCGGCTAGAGAGTCAATCGCTACACCTACCCTGCCCACTTCATCTTCAATATCGGGGTTGTCGGAGTCATAACCCATTTGGGTTGGTAGATCAAAAGCTACGCTTAAACCGTTTACTCCCTGTTTAATAAGCTGCTTGTAGTATTCATTTGTCTCCTTGGCAGTAGCATAGCCGGAGTACGTACGCATTGTCCAGACCTTACTCAAATACATTTGCGGATAAACACCCCGAGTATAGGGATATTCACCAGGAAAGCCCAGTTTATCGGTATAATCACCCTTGAAATCCAGTGGTGTATAAAGTGGCTTGACCGGAATTCCTGAAGCTGTAGTAGCCGGTTCGACTTTGCCGACAATATTGGCTTTTTCCCATTCACCGAATTGCTCAGCCAATTTGGGATCAGTTAGACTCATTATTTTGTTACCTCCTCTGCTTTTAATTCTAAAGCCCTTCCCTGCGTAGTAAACCTTTTCGGTCAACTCTGTTTCGGAGAACTTCTATTTCATCCGCTGTTGGTTCGGGAAGCTCTTCCAGGTAATCGGGAATGACTAGCTCAAACCCAGTATTACCCTTAATCTCCTCCAACGTAGCCGGCGGAATCACGTGTTTAAGGCGCATCCTTTTTGTCCCCTCTTCGAAATCAAGAATGGCCTGCGGAGTAATGACATACATCAGTCCACCACCGGGAAGACCCATCTGGCGCCTAGCATCGCCACCATTGCCCAATCATGGCCAAGGCCTCATCCATACTACAAACGCGAGATGTTCGTTGGCCCACAGTCTTTTCACTCCTTCTTTTAATTTAGTTAAAATTCTTACTATTCAATAGTATAAGCTCAAATATACTAAAGTACCATGGCAAGTATCTCTAAAAAAAAGGCAGACCTTTATGAATATTTCACAAGTGTCGACCCTAATCACATTACATATGCGTTATTGTCAAAATTAGTACTTTACATGTCAAATCCATCCCCTTAACTACCTTGGATAAATTCCAAAACCCTTAGTGCCACTTGAAGATTTAATCTGATTTCAGTATCACCAAGACTAATCCCTAGAATTTCTTCAATCTGATAACTGACTCTGTGCCAGTCAAAACCGCAACCCGCAGTTCCTGCGGCACTGATTAAATTGATCTCTACCATACTGTTTCCGGTAAGCCCGAGTTCTTTCCTGAATTCTCTGGCTACTGCAGTAACACCCTTTGACTGTCTTTCTTCAATTGCAAGTCCATGATTTGCCGCCAATTCGCAGTGATCCAAGACGCTATGGAGGGGAACCCGATCATGCCTTCTCTTCAAACTTTCTAATATCTCCCCAGGGGTGCCTCGCACCCCCTTTTTGCGTTGCTGGTAACCGAGTACCTGAATAATACTAAATAAAAAGATAGACACCCAGCAGCACTGGATGTCTATCCGAAAAAGTTGTTAAATTTGTTGAATAAAAAATTTAGCAATCTTCAAATCCTTATCGTTCAGGGATAAAATACGAGTCAAAAAATCCCGAAAAACTTCAATCTGAATATTAAGCTATTTTGTGAAGCAATGCCCTTAATTACTGACCAGGAGTTTTCAATTACTTCTGTAAGATGTATATTGTACCCCTTGATAAGTGGATAGAAATACCTTAATATGCTTACAAGATATTACTATCCCCTATCAGTATACATTCAAAATGGCAAGGGTCTTAACTTCAGCCTATCATACTTGTAAGGGGCCGACCCAATGGGCAGCCCCTTATTTTTTTCATATCATCAACTAATTACAAGGGAATGTTGCCATGCTTACGCAACGGTCTTTCCTCCACCTTATGCAGCAGCATGTTTAACGACTTAATCAATGCCGAACGGGTATGCCTTGGTTCGATAACGGCGTCAACGAGCATTCTGGCTGCTGGAGCAAACGTGTTGGAAAAAGCAGTATCATATTCAGCTATCATTTTTTGTCTGAATTCTTCCGGATTCTCGTCCTGCTTAATTTCCTTCCGGTAAATTATATCAACAGCTGCGGATGTATCAAGAACAACTAGTCGAGCAATAGGCCAGGCAAGCATTTGGTCAACTTCAGTGCCTTTACAGCACATCGCCATTACAGCTCCTCCGTAATCTTTGCGTAAAACTAAAGTAATCTTGGGAACCGTAGCTTCCGCGTACGCATACAGCATCTTGGCCCCATGTCTGATAATTCCGCCATATTCCTGCATTTTTCCGGGCAGGAAGCCGGGAACATCCACCAAGTTAATGAGAGGAATATTATATGCATCACAAAATCTGATGAACCGGGCGGCTTTATCGGCGGTATTAATGTCCAGACAGCCTGCCATTACCTTGGGTTGATTGCCCACAATTCCCACTGTATACCCGTCTAGGCGGGCAAATCCGATGACTATATTCCGGGCAAATTCCGGCAGTACTTCCATGAAGTCTCCGTTATCTATCACTGATTTAATTACTTCCCTCATGTCATATGGAATCCGGAAATCTGCGGGGACTGTTTCCACCAACGAATCGTCAATCCGGTTGGGATCGTCATCGGTTTGAACCCGAGCCGGCTTTTCGTTATTATTAGATGGCAAAAAACATAGCAGCCTTCTTATCTGGTCCAGACAATCTTTATCATTTTGGGCTACAAAATGAGCATTCCCACTGATTTTGCCATGTACAGCAGCTCCGCCAAGGGTTTCAAAATCAACGTCTTCACCGGTGACAGCTTTAATCACTCCCGGACCCGTTATAAACATGTGACTCGTCTTTTCCACCATAAAAACAAAGTCTGTAATGGCCGGGGAATAGACGGCCACACCGGCACAAGTGCCCATAATCGCCGAAATCTGCGGAATTACCCCCGATGCTTTGGTATTCCGGTGAAACATCCCGGCAACGTTGCGGGAGCCTGAAAAACCTTCATGAATTCTCCCACCGCCAGAATCAAAAATACCAATAATCGGCGCCCGGGCCTTAATTGCCTGGTCATATGCATAACAGATTTTTTCTCCGTGAGTTTCTCCAACGGAACCGCCTAAAACCGTTGCATCCTGCGAAAATACAAAAACCAACCGGCCTTCGATTTTACCATAACCAGTGACTACACCGTCACCCGGAAATTTCTTTTTCTCCATCCCGAAATTATGACACTGATGCTCTGCAAGCATATTGAATTCAACAAAAGAACCGGGATCAAACAAATAATTAATACGTTCCCGCGCAGTCATGCGGCCCTGATTATGGATTTTATCTCGCGCTTTATCGCCCCCGCCCTCTTCAGCTTGCTTCATCAGAAGCTGCAAACGTTCCGCTTCACTCTCGTGTGTCTTCCCAAACATCCCTTCTACCCCCTCAGCGCCTGTTACGGCGCGAACTCCTTAGCTAAGTCGTAGATTGCCGGTTTATTTCCAAAGTAACCGGGTCAATTACCACTCCATAATCTGTTTGTGCCTTTTCAATCGAGAGGACGCCGTTCTTTACGTCCTTGAACACTATCTCGGCCGACCGCAAATACGGGTCGCCGTATTGGCAAAGATCAACTCCCAGACATCTTTTCTTAATTCAGCCTGCCCATTTCCTCCACGCCATACACAATCGCCTTAATTCTTCTCATTCCCGATATCTCCTCTCATATGCTGTTCAAGGGTCATATTTCGCAGGCAGATAGCTTATTAAATAATTATAAGCTCAAAATAATATATGTACTATGTGTAATATCTATAAAAATACAACTGGTCTTCGTGAAACTTTACAAAGGCCGGTTTTAACCAAACTATTGGTGCCACCTGCCAATTCCCTGATTTCCTCTGCTACCACGCTAAGTGAGGGTTACATAAAAGTTATGGCTTTTTCGTAACCCTCGGTGTTTAGTACGATTTGTTAAATTTGTATAGTAACTAAGGTTACCGAAGAATTCGTTATATTATCGTGGCAACCTTGTCAATATTTTCGGCGGGATGATCACTTGTCAAAAGTTTTTGATTACTTACCAAGGTCTAACCCCCTTATATTTTTGTTGACCATCTAAAGTTAAACGTAAATAAAAGAACTCAGGCAATAATAAAAGCAACTGAGTTCGGTATACAATAAATACGTTTTAATCTATTGTTGTACGCTGCAATAAGGAATGTCAGTAAATGAAATGGTATATCAAGTGTAGATTATGCACAGAACTGATGTCTCGTCTAAAAAGACGTCAGTTCTGTTTTTAAATGTTTTCGTACGTTGTTGTATAAGTCAATTTAGTCCGCAATAACTTCTCTAGCGACAATTATAACGTCACTTTCATTTGCCCACCAATCCGACAAGCGGCCTCAAAAAGGTCTTTATCTGTCAACCCAATCGAAGCTAGGGTTTTATGATAAATGTGGATCAGCTTCTGGAGTAAATCGGTGGCTTGTTTTTCTTCCCGCAACCGTTTCATTTCAACTGTAACTTGATCTACAAGCTGGGGAGTTATGCTGACTCCTGCCGCGGTTAGTTCATTTTCCATCCGGCGCAAGGAGTGTTCAATAACTTGAGTACCGGAGTGTTTTCCGTATACGAAGCTGCTCTTTTGCCCCACCATTTCCGAGGGAATAGATTCGTAAATTCGCCGGTCGAAGAGAACTCCCGCCGTATGGATACCGCTCTCATGGGTAAACACCTGCGGCCCGATGATCGGAGCATGGGCTTGCACAGGGATTCCGGCATATTTCTCCACCAGACGATACAGATCATGCAAAAGTTCGTATTTAAAACCGGGAATATCGATACCGTAAAGTACTTTCAGAGTCACGACCACTTCGTGAAGTGATGCGTTTCCGGCCCGTTCGCCGTATCCTGCCACCGTGGTACACAAGTCGGTGGCTCCGCATTTTAAAGCTGTTATCGTATTGTAGCTGCCCAACCCAAAATCATTATGAAAATGAACAAGTAGCGGTTGTCCAGGTATCGCTTCAACAAAGTGTTTAATATAGTATTCGACCCCCTCCGGAGAAAACGTACCGACAGTATCAGGAAA
>LOEW01000094.1 GCA_001516045.1 Desulfosporosinus sp. BRH_c37 | reverse complement strand
CTTGTCTGGAATTTATCTCAAAAAGAGGTTCCGGTGCTAATGGAGCAACTTGAGGACTTGCTGAAAGAAGTTTAAACAGAAAATACTATTAAAATTAACACGATTGAACAGTAATGTTTGGTCGTGTTTTTTTATATCCCAAGGCACGTAGAGACGGTCACGAGTTTAAGCAACAGCGCCATCATAGGCGCTACGGGCAACATGGCCGCTTGGCTCGGGATGCTGGGCTCTTTTATCATTGTCTCTGTGCTGGTACTGCTTATGGGCGTCATCTCCGCGCTGTTGTATATGAAGCTCCATCCCCCGAACCTTACCACAAATCACTAAAACCAGCACAACTATAATCGGCAGTATATTTAGGAATAATTCTTTACCTGCCTTCATTAAAAACCGATACAAAAGATAAACCTCAACTAGTCTGAAGGGTAAGCTGCAGACTAAGTGAGGTTTTTTCTTCCTATTTAATAGGTATAAATTTAATTGAGGTCACTCAATATTGGCCAGATCGGCGAGCTTACCCGGTCGGATCGATCCCCTGGTTGTCTCCATACAGGTGGCTCTTGCAGCATTATCCGTAAACAAAGCTCAAGGCCTCGAGGTGTGTGATTCTACAAACAAATACTATGACAGATTGGTAGATTCAAAGAAATCAACCATTGAGGTTAGTTAATAGCTAACCCTTTTTTAAACCTTTTTGGTAATACAAGTAATTTTCCTATTAGATATAATAATTAAATAATTAAATAATTCAAAAAATTAAAAAAATCAAAATAAAAAACAGGAGTGATGTAAATATTGAGTTATGTAGTAAGTAATGAGTAAAAAAACTACTCGTTGCGCTCTGGCCTAAGAAAGGTGGTGTAGAGTTGTCAGTTACAAGGGCATCTCCTCAAAAAAAGGTAATTTCTATCACGCGGGGTTGTGAAATCGTTAACGAGATTACGACCAACAGGTGGAACTGGTAACTTCACGTAGGCAAAAACAAAAGGAGAGTGAAAAATGAACGACAAAACGAACAAGGAGAATCTCATAATATCCAGCACGCGCTACGAGTACACGGTTGTCGTTATTAACTGGTTTATTGTAGGCTTTGTTGCTCTTGATCGGCTTCTGATCGCAAACCTTTTCCCGTGGGTAATACCCGCTCTCAAGATTGACTACACCAAGGCCGGCCTAGTCATGGCCATATTATCGGTGACATGGTCTGTGTCAGCATTAGTCTTTGGTGGCATATCCGATAAGATTGGTCGCCGGATCATCATCAGTTCCGCAACCTTAATTTTTTCGCTGCTATCGTGGATGAGCGGGCTCGTGACGAGCTTCGCGCAGCTCCTGGGAATCCGTGCAGTCATGGGCGTTGCCGAAGGGGCCTATTACCCGACAGCGATCGCAACCGTGGCCGAGGAATCGAAACCCGAGAGGCGCGCCATGAACGTCGGACTCTGCCTATCGGCCTTTAACATGATAGGCATGGTCCTCTGCCCCATCTACGCGACAACCGTTGCCACGGTTTGGGGCTGGCGCATGGCGATCTATCTTACGGCCATCCCGGGCATCATCCTCGCCCTTCTTTCCTGGCGTATGTTGCACGAGCCTGCCTCTACCGCGACGAGGCGTCAGGCAAAAAAAGAGGGCCGAATAGAGGCTGAAATAGAGTCGGGTGAATCCAAAGGCTGGAGCCACATCTTTACTTATCGCAACATACTTCTGGGCGCCCTTGTGGCAATCTTTTGCATGGGCTGGTCGCTCACCTTCCTCACCTTCGGAATGACGTTCTTGATGCATGTCAATCAGTTGGCGCCACAGGCTGCGGGGCTTACGATGGCTATGCTCGGCGTCGGTGGTGCCATTGGCAGCTTCCTGATCCCCTATTTCTCCGACCAGTATGGCCGGAAGCCGGCTATGATCGTGGCCGGAATTCTCACGGCGATCGCCACATTTAGCCTCGTTTTCTGGGCCGTTAGCCCTTGGAGTATGTCTCTTTGTGTCTTCCTCATGGGCATGTTCGGATACGGCTTGTTTCCGATCATCACAGGGGCGGTTCCTTTCGAATCAGTGCCCATCAACCTTACGGCATCGGCGGTGGGGGTCATAATCTTCGTCAGTGAAATTATCGGGGGGGCGGGCGCGTCTGCGTTGGGCGGCATGGTCGCAGACGCTTACGGTTTGAACTTTACCATAGTAATCGGCGGGATATGTGCACTCCTCGCGGCTGCCTGCTCTTTTGGGCTCAAGGAGACCGCGCCAAAGGTCCTCGCGCGGCGGGGGGCTGCAGGAGGTGCTAAACCTGGTGCCGCAGGGACTAGCGTAAATTAGCAATTGACCGCTCGGCGAGCGGGTAGGAGAATTTAAATGAGTGAGTTGTTTCAGGCGAAGTCAATCGCCGAACAGAGATGGCTTATGAAAAATTGTTTGAACCGATAAAAATCGGATCAACAGAGCTTAAGAATAAATATGTGATGGCCCCGTGCAATTTTATATTAAGTGATTGGACAGGACTTAAGGGGCATTGTCCCTCGGAAAAAGATTAAATTTTAAGATTTTGTGAAAATAAGGAGGGTGAAAAATGAACGACCAAACCAAAGTGAATCCCATAAAATCAAGCACGCGCTATGAGTACACGGTCGTCGCGATTAACTGGTTTATTTTAGGCTTCGTTGCTCTCGATCGGCTTCTGATTGCGAACCTTTTCCCGTGGGTAATCCCCGCTCTCAAGATCGACTACACCAAGGCCGGCCTCATAATGTCCATGTTAGGGTTGACATGGTCTGTGTCAGCAATATTCTTTGGTGGCTTATCCGATAAGATTGGCCGCCGGATCATCATCATCCCCGCAACCATAATTTTTTCGCTGCTCTCGTGGATGAGCGGGCTCGTGACGGGCTTCGCGCAGCTCCTGGGTTTCCGTGCAGTTATGGGCGTTGCTGAAGGGGCCTATTACCCGACAGCGATCGCCACCGTGGCCGAGGAATCGAAGCCCGAGAGGCGTGCCACGAACATCGGGATCTTCTCTTCGGCCTTCCAAATAATAGGTGTGGTCCTCTGTCCCATCTACGCCACAACTGTTGCCATGGCTTGGGGCTGGCGCATGGCGCTCTATCTTACGGCCATCCCGGGCATCATCCTCGCCATTCTGTTTTGGCGTTTGGTGCGCGAGCCTGCCTCCACTGCGGCGAGGCGTCAGGCAAAAAAGGAGAGCCGAACAGAGGCTGAAACAAAGTCCGGCGAATACAAGAGCTGGCGTTATGTATTTACTTATCGCAACGTATCTCTGGGCGCCCTTGTGTCAATCTTCTGTGTAGGCTGGTCGTTCACCTACCTCACCTTCGGAATGACGTTCTTAATGCAGGTCCGTCACTTGGCGCCACAGGCTGCGGGGCTCACGATGGCTATGCTCGGCGTCGGCGGTGCCATTGGCAGCCTCCTGATCCCCTATTTTGCCGACCAGTATGGTCGGAAGCCGGCAATGATCGTGAGCGGAATTCTCACGGCGCTTGCCACAGTCAGCCTCGCTTTATGGGCCGTTAACCCGTCGAGTATGTCTCTCTGCATCTTCCTCATGGGTCTGTTCGGATACGGTATGTTTCCGATCATCACCGGTGCGATTCCTTTCGAATCGGTGCCCATCAACCTTGCGGGGTCAGCAGTGGGGGTCATAATCTTCGTCAGTGAACTTATCGGGGGGGCGGGCGCGCCAGCGTTGGGCGGCATAGTCGCAGACGCTCACGGTCTGCAATTCACCATAGTAATCGGCGGAATATTAGCGCTCCTCACGGCCGTCTTCTCTTTTGGGCTCAAGGAGACCGCGCCAAAGGTCCTCGCGCGGCGGCAGGCTGCAGGCGGTGCTAACCTTGGTGCCGCAGGGACTAGCGTAAATTAGCAATTGACAGCTCGCCGACCGCTGGTCGGCGAGCTTCATTAGAAGAGGAGAGGCAAAATGAATGATGATACGGAAAGGATTTTCACCAAGGCGGGGAAGTGGACATGGCAAGAAAAGGGGATGAGCGTAGTCCGGAGCATATCTCGAAGCGCTCCAGGGTGTCATGAAGGTTGTGGAGTGCTCCTGTATGTCAAAAATGGAAAACTTGTCAAGGTCGAGGGGGATCCCAATTTTCCACACAACCAGGGGCGGTTATGTCCAAGATGCCTGGCCATTCCTCAAGTTGTTTACCATCCTGACCGCCTGAAATATCCATTGAAGAGAGCGGGTAAGAGGGGAGAGGGCAAATGGGAACGTATAACATGGGAGGAAGCCTACGAAACGATAGCCAGCAAATGGAATCAAATTAAGAGAGAGAATGGACCGGAATCGGTGATTTTCTTCCGCGGTACAGGAAGGGATATAGGATCATATATTTCGCGACTTGCCTACTCCTTTGGAAGCCCGAACATTGTCGATTTCGCGCCCATGGATGGACACGCTTGTCATAGACCTAAAACTTTTGTTCAGCGCGCTATCATTGGGAACTACGCTGTTGCCGATTGTGCTCAACTCTTTCCGGAACGATTTGAAGATCCAAGTTGGCAGACACCTAAATGCATCATTATATGGGGCAGTAACCCGACCAATAGTAATCCAGATGGCTTCATGGGACACTGGATTATTGAGTGCATGAAGCGAGGAACTGAGATTATTGTTATTGACCCCAGAAGAACCCGGCTGGCAACACGAGCCAAAATATGGCTGCAGATTCGCCCAGGGACTGATGCGGCTTTAGCTTTAGGTATGCTGAATGTTATAATAACTGAAAATCTTTACGACAAGGAATTTGTCCAAAAATGGACTTATGGGTTTGAAGAACTTAAGGTGCGCGTTCAAGAGTATACGCCTGAAAAGGTTAGTGAGATCACCTGGATTCCTAGCGAAATAATCGCAACAGCTGCCAGAATGTATGCCACCAGCAAACCGGCAGCCACACATTGGGGAGTGGCACTGGATCATAGCAAGGAATGCGTAGCAAGTATTCATGCAATTATAGGTTTATGGGCAGTGACGGGGAATTTAGATGTGCCGGGCGGTCAAATTATCAGGAGCCGACTCTTTGGATTCCACAAGACAGTAAATGCATGGGGCACTGAGTGCCTAACTGAGGAACAAAAGAAGAAGCAAGTCGGGCTGGGGACATACCCATTTCTTGACTGGGTCGGAAGCCCACCGAATGAAGTGTTAATAGATCAAATATTTAGTGGTACGCCATATCCAATAAAGGGGGGTTGGTTCCAAACTACCAACACCTTTGCCTGTGGCGCTGCCGATGCCAGGAGGGTGTACACCGCGCTAAAGAAGATAGACTTTAATGTTGTTGTTGACCTATTCATGACTCCTACTGCCATGGCTCTTGCCGATATTGTGCTTCCGGTGGCCACCTACCCGGAAAGAGACGGAATCGCACAAGCAGGAGGTAGTGGGAGTTATCTTGGTTGTATAAATAGGGCAATAGAGCCTATTGGAGAATGCAAGTCCGACATGGAAATT
This sequence comes from Desulfosporosinus sp. BRH_c37, assembly GCA_001516045.1. GTDB lineage: Bacteria > Bacillota > Desulfitobacteriia > Desulfitobacteriales > Desulfitobacteriaceae > Desulfosporosinus. The sequence goes on along the minus strand of LOEW01000094.1, from coordinate 9,365 downwards.
AACCTTGAACTTGGCAAGAGACTTAATCAAGAAGCCTGGCCATGGGATAATGTCCGAGACATGTTCAGCGCAATGCTTAAACCGGTGGGTATGACTTTTGAAGAACTTAGGGAGGCTAGTTTCGTTTACGACACCATCGAGTATAAGAAGCATGAGAAGGGGTTGTTGCGCCCGGATAAGAAAGAGGGTTTCGACACGCCTACGGGAAAGATAGAGCTATATTCCACAGTGTTTGAGCAATGTGATTTGGATGCGCTCCCTTATTTTGAGGAGCCCCCTCAAAGCCCTGTCAGCACACCTGAAATAGCAGAGAAGTATCCGCTGATTTTGATAACAGGTGTCAGGGTTTTGGGCTTCTTTGCCTCCGAGCATCGGCAGATCCCCTTGCTGCGTAAGATGAACCCAGACCCGATTACTGAAATTCATCCACAGACAGCGGCAGAATTGGGGATCAGAGACGGAGATTGGGTATTTATTGAAAGCAAGTATGGGCGGTGCAGGCAAAGGGCCAAACTGACTGCGGGAATCCATCCAGGAGTTGTCAGTTCTCAACATGGATGGTGGTTTCCTGAAAAGCCGGGACCGGAACCGAGCTTATTTGGGGTGTGGGAATCAAATATTAACCTTTTGCTCCCTTCCGGATCGACCGGCAGGTCGGGCTTGGGATATCCCTTTAAGAACCAGATGTGTCGAGTCTATAAGGCGGAGGGAGCATAATACCCGTTTCCCACCGACAATTGCAATTTGTGTGGATCATCCTCTTTCCCAGATCACTTGTCCATTGATAATCGTCATATCCACCTGGATATCCTTGATTGCTTCTTCGGGAAGACTGGTCGGATCGCCACTCAATATTGCCAGGTCGGCGAGCTTGCCCGGACTGATCGACCCCCTGGTTGTTTCCGTACAGGTGGCGCTTGCAGCATTATTCGTAAACAGACTTAAGGCCTCTAAGGGTGTGATTCTTTCCTTAGGAAGAATATACTCTCCGTTTTCGGCTCTCCGAGTGACTGCAGCGTAGATTCCAATCAGTGGGTTTGGAGGAACAACAGGGAAATCAGAACTGCCGGCAACCTTGACCCCGTGCCTCATAAGGGTGGACACAGGATACAGGTGCTTTAAATCCCCTTTCGGCACTGTCCTTAGATACCGCTCTCCGTTATAGTAGACAAAGGCGGGTTGTGTCACCACCATTATGCGGGCAGAAGCGAGCCTCTTGGCCAGTGCCGGGGGACAGACGGAGCAGTGTTCAATACGATGTCTATGAGCGGCTGCCGGGGATACTTTCAGGGCATGTTCAATGGCAGTGCAGGCGGCCATAATGGGCTTCACCTCAATGGCGTGGAGGACTGCCTGATATCCTGCCTGATGTATCTGCAGGACCATTTCGTTTAGCTCGGACTGACTCGGACTCAGTTGACCTGTTATTTCATGGATGATAATTTTTACTCCCGCAATACGGACAAGGTCATCACCCCGGGTGGTGCCTTGGCGTTCTTGAATTTTTTGAAATGCTTCCCATCCGAGGACCATGCTTACCCTCTGTGGAAGGTAGCCCCGCTGTTGCCACGCTCGGAAGAGATCCAGTCGGCTTGGATCGTTTCTGGAAGAGCAATCATGAATTGACGTAATACCTTGGGCCGCCAGTGCACGACCGGCGAGTCGAATCCCCTCTTCAACCAGATTGTTCTGCGTGGCTGAAACGAACCTCGCAATGGTCGTGTCCATTCCATAGAGCAGTCCTGTAGGTTCGCCGCTGGTGATATTCCTATCGATCAGACCGTCTGGGGGATCACCGGTTTCATCCGAAATACCAACCCGTTCAAGGGCTAGGCTGTTCAACAGTTGGGCATGCCCCGATCGGTGAGTTATCCTGACCGGATGGGCTGGCGATGCAGCATCAAGATCCCAGCGGGTAGGATGTCTTTTCTCGGCCAGATAGAATTCATCGTATCCGCGGCCCTTGATCCACGTTCCCGGTGGAAGCTCCTGGGAGGCCTTTCTTACCAAATTTTGAATGTCGGAGATGGAAGACACATTGCGAGGCCCCACGTCAAGGGTTACAAAACTATAGGCATAGGAAAGGAGATGACAGTGAGGATCGATGAAACCCGGCACCACTGTTTTTCCCTGACAATCGATCACTTCGTTCTTCGAGCTTGTGCATTTCCGAAGGGAGGGGGTGTCGTCCGCTGATACGGAAGCAATTTCTCCATTCCTGATGCGGATAATCTTGGCTCTTGGGAACGCCGGATTCATGGTTATAACGTTGGCGTTTACGAGCAGAAGGTCGGACAAGGTCTATACCCCCTAACTTGGTCAAGACTGCAAGAATCAATTTATCATCAGCAGTTGTTATAACATACGTGAGGATGTTTGATTTTCAGAGATTGAGCAGGGATTATTCGTCCCTGCTCTGTTATCATTCTCCATGTTAAAATAATTTTTACTTTCCAAGCACGCCTGCACGTCGTTCAATGCTTCCCCGAAGCCTGGAAGACGACAACACCCTTTCCCTCAAAAACCGTAAGTATCCTTGATGCCGGGGTCATCGGTGAGCTGGATCAAATGCTCATAGGTGGTCCTGGCTTTTTGTTCGGCAAATGCAAATCCGGGAATCATTATTCGCCGATAGCACCGGCCTGTTTTTTATATTGCCTGAGCCTGTCGATATCGCGGATGCAGTAAAATCCATTCACCTGTTCAATCAGCTCCGTATCCTTCATCTCCTTGATGATCTTCACCGTGGTGATGCGGTTGATACCAAGAAGATTGCTGAGCATCTGCTGGCTTACCTTCAAATTAATCATGATCCGGTTATCGCGGTATGTGCCGAAATTTTCTGCGAGAATCAAAAGCATGTTGTATACCTTCCAGGTGGCGTTGTGATTGTAGTTCTCCCGCACCTGATCCATGGCGGAGTAATATTTATGGGAAATGGATCGCACGATATCTAGCGTTATCTCGTAATCCGCCATCATCGCCTTAGACAGATTCGCCTGGGTGATACGAATCAGCTCTGAAGGAAGCAGTGTTTGGAAGTACACGGCGGAGGGAATGTTCAGGAGCAGATTCGACTCGAGGAACATGCTACCCTCCTCATATAAATTGAATACGTGCTCCGAACCACCGGGCGTGTACTCAATGGACATGACGCGACCTTCTTTTACAAGGAAACAGTACGGTATAGTGTCGCCGGGGCTAACAATGGTCTGATATTTGGGATAAAACACATTATCGCCTAGTTTCAGCAAACGTTCGCAGCCCCGCTGTCCCCGAAAGATTCGGTTGGGGTATTCAGGTAACACGAAATTATCGTCAAACAATTTATTTCGCTCCATTTTTGTTACCCCCGTATTCCTTGCTTCGGTTCGGACGGCGAGATGCGCCCTATCAGCATACATATTTATCCATCGATTATATCAAAAACAACCGTAAAAAGCAGTAGTCTACACAACATTTATAGTGTATAAGACAATTGAAAATTTGGCTACACCTGTTACGCAGCTATCTTTACAATCCTCCTGCTCCATTCTATTATGTGAACCAAATCAAATAAGAAGGAGGTATGCAACAATTGGGGACATTCCTGTCCTCAAAGGGATACCCCAGCTTCAGCAGGTGTGTCCCCTTTCCTTATTAGCATTCAAGATCAAGGGAGGTCGTTTCAATGAATGAGAAAATCCGGATTTGTATCAACGATGTTAATCGCAGCTTTACAGTGGGGGAGGATGAAGGGTATGTCCTGCCCTCCGAAACCCTACTGCAAACGCTTCGGAACAGGCTGGGGCTGACCGGTACAAAGCAGGGGTGTGACCAAGGTGCCTGCGGAAACTGTACTGTCATCATGGACGGGAACGCGATAGCCTCCTGTATGGTGCTGACGGCGGACTGCGACGACCGTAGCGTAACCACCATCGAGGGGCTGGAGGATCCTGTAACCGGCGAGCTGAATCCGCTGCAAAAGGCGTTTGTGGACAATTCCGCATTCCAGTGCGGTTTCTGTACGCCCGGCATCATCATGTCGGCTAAAGCGTTGCTCGATAATAATCCGTGCCCCACTGACGACGAGGTCATGGAATCCCTTTCCGGTAACTACTGTCGCTGTATCAGCCATTATCAGGTTGTGGAAGCGATCCATGCCGTCATAGAGAAAGGAGGAGTTAATTATGCCGGATTATCAATACATTGGCAAGCATGTAAACCGCGTTGACGGTAACGCGATCGTGACAGGCAGAACACAGTTCATCGACGATATCCTGCTTCCCGGCATGCTCTTCGGCAGGGTGCTCAAAAGCCCGTATGCCCATGCTAACATTCTCAACATCAATACTGAGAAGGCGAAGGCGCTGCCCGGCGTGAAGGCGGTTCTGACGTATGAGACCGTTCCGAACTGGATGTGCGGGCTACCGCATCACCGCCGGGTTCTGGACCGCAGGCTACGCTTTGTGGGCGACAGTGTGGCGCTCGTTGCGGCAACCTCCACGGAAATCGCGGACGAGGCGCTCAAGCTCATTGAGGTGGAATATGAGGAGCTGCCCTTTGTTCTGGATTGCGAGGAAGCGCTGAAGGACGGCGCGCCCCGGATTTACGATCAGTTTGAGAACAATGAGTTCACCCCGGGCAACCCGATTTTCAGCAAGGAACCCTTTAAGCGCATCGAAAGGGGCGATATCGAGAAGGGTTTCGCGGAAGCGGATTACATTGCAGAAGGTTATTATTGTTACGATAGGCTCCCCCACCCCCTTCCTCCGGAATGCCCTTGCGTTATCGCCAAATGGACCGGACCCCGGGCGCTGACGCTGTGGTACAACGGCTCGGCCCCGCATCTGCAAAAGATTAACACCGAGAGCTCCATACCCGGCGCGGTCGTACGTGTTGTCAGTGTGCATTCCGGCGGCAGCTACGGAAGCAAGCAGCTGATCCCTTTGCTTGCCTTGCAGGCTACAGCGCTTTCGCAGGTTGCAAATAAGGCCGTAAGGATAATGATGGATAAAAAAGACCATTTCAACAGCTATGAGGTCCGCATGGGAAGCCGGATCAGAGGTAAGGTTAGCATGCGCAAGGACGGTATCGTCAACGCCCTGCAGGGTATGTGGTACGTTGACTCTGGTATGTCCTCGACTTACGCTCAGGCACAGATAGCGGTCGGTCTGGGAGAGGCGCAGGTCTTCCTCGGTAAATGTCAGAACTGGGACTTGGACAGCAAGCTGGTGGCGACGAATCATATCCCGGCTGCGCCAATACGCGGCTTCGGCGGCCAGGAATTAAAAGGCGCCTTGATTCCGCTCGTCTGCAGCGTCGCACGCAAAGCGGGCTTCGATCCTGTGGAGATCTTCAAAAAGAACTTTGTGGCCAAGGGCGACGGTTATATCTGGCGCGATTTCAAATGGTGGGACGTCAAATCGATCAATTACGTGCCCTGCATGGAGGAAGCCTCCAGAAAATTCGGCTGGAAGGACAAGTGGAAGGGCTGGGAGGTCCCCACCTCCGTCGTAGGGAATAAGGCGATCGGTGTAGGTGTGGGCGTACATGGCAATGCGGATATCGGTGAAGATCCCACTGAGGCCTTCGTCAAACTGCACATGTTCGGCAATGTGACCATCGAATGCTGCATCGGCGAGTCCGGTATGGCACAGCGCCACGCCGCGCAAAAAATGGTGGCTGAGGTCATGAAGGTGCCCTTCGACTCCGTGCAGGTTGTCGACCCGGATACGCATTTTACACCCTACGACGCGGGCCTTATCGGCTCCCGTGGAACCATCACCATCGGCACTGCGTGTGTACGGGCCGCGAATGACGCCCGGAACAAGCTGCTTGCCAAGGCCTCGAAGCTGCTGCACCTGCCGGTGGAGGAACTGGATACAGAAAACTACACTCTTTTCCCGAAAGGAAATCCCGGGATGCGTCTGCCGTGGATCGCCATAACCGGCACCCCCGAGATCACCATTACGGGAGAGGGTGTTTACGAGCAGAACTTCGATAAGCCGAATTTTGCCATTTACTTTGCGGAGGTCGAGGTGAATCTTGACACCGGAGAGGCGAAGTTAATTTCGGCTTTGGAGGGCTCCGATGTTGGTCAGATCATTGACCCCATCAATCTGAAGATGCAGATGGAAGGCTCATTCGGCGCAGCTGGCGCGGATACAGCGTTCTTCGAGGAGGGGATTATCGACCAGCATACCGGCCGCATCATGAACGGGAACATGATCGACTATAAGTGGCGCACTTTTAACGAGTTCCCGAAGTTTGACACGGTGATTCTGGAATCCCAATTTGATTCCGAGGCGTTCCGTGCGCTGGGCTTCGGGGAAATCAGCGGTTCGCCCGCCCCATCGGCGATTCTGATGGCCATTTCCAACGCCATCGGCGTGGAGGTCAACCAGTATCCCGCTACGCCGGAAGTCATCCTCAGGGCTTTGGGTGAAGTGAGATAGGAGAGTGAACCATGAAAAATTTTAAACATGTGAATGCAGCTTCCTTTGAGGAGGCCTGCGATCTACTCAGTAAATCCGGGGGCACAGCCCAGGCTATGGCCGGTGGCACCGACCTGTTGGGCGTATATAAGGACAGGATTCTGGAGGAGTACCCGGAAACGGTCGTAAACATCAAGACCATACCGGGGATTGACCGTGTGGAGGAGCGGGACGGCACGCTCGTGATCGGAGCGGGCTGCAAGCTTGGCGAGCTGGAGAAGCTGCCGTTGCTCCGGGAAGCATGCCCGGCTCTCGCGGAAGCGGCGCATTCCGTCGCCTCGCCGCTGATCCGCAATCTTGCCACCATTGGTGGCAACATCTGCCAGGACGTGCGCTGTTGGTACTATCGTTATCCTGATTCTATCGGCGGCGCGGTGAAGTGTCTGCGCAAGGGCGGCGATATCTGCTACGCAATCAAAGGCGAGAATCGCTACCATTCCGTATTCGGCGGCCTGCAAGCGCATGCCACACCATGCACGCAAAAATGCCCCGCGGGCACGGATATCCCCGGCTATATGGAGCAGCTGCGCCAGGGCAATGTGGAGGGCGCGGCCCGCACCATTATGCAGGTCAACCCCATGCCCATGATCACGTCCCGTGTCTGCGCGCATTTCTGCCAGGAGGGCTGCAACCGCAAACAGTATGACGAGAAGGTTGCGATCGGCAGCGTGGAGCGCTTTGTGGGCGATTATATCCTGGAGCATAGCGACGTTTTCTACGTTGCACCCGAAACGCGTACCGGTAAGTCGGTTGCGGTTGTCGGTTCTGGTCCATCCGGTCTTGCGGCCGCGTATTTCCTGCGGCAGGCCGGCAACGAGGTCACCGTGTACGATCAAAAGAAGGAAGCGGGCGGCATGCTGATCTACACGATCCCGGCATATCGACTGCCTAAGGACATCGTGCGCAGATTTGTGGCGGCGCTTGTCGGGATGGACGTGAAATTCGAACTCGATACGACCCTTGGCAAGGATGTTGCTCCGGCGGACTTGGAAAATAAATATGACAGCGTATATTACGCAACCGGCGCCTGGAAACGTCCGGTATTGGGTCTTGCGGGAGAGGAACTCACGGTGTTCGGCCTCGACTTCCTCATCGAGGTCAACCAGTGGATGCAGAGCAAAGTCGGCACGGATGTGCTCGTCACTGGCGGCGGTAATGTGGCCATGGACGTGGCTATCACCGCCAAGCGGTTGGGCGCGAAGAATGTTACCCTGGCCTGTTTGGAGACGGAGGGCGAGATGCCCGCAAGCGAGGAGGAGATTGCACGCGCCAGAGAAGAGGGAATAGTCATCATGACCGCATGGGGCCTCGATCACGTTCTCGAAGAAGGCGGTAAGATACAGGGCATGAAGCTCAAGCGCTGCGTAAGCGTAAAGGATGAGAAGGGTGCGTTCAATCCGCAGTATGACATAAGCGAAACCCTTGTGGTGAAGGCGCAGAACATCCTGATGGCAGTCGGCCAGCAGGCGGATCTGTCGTTCCTGAACGAGAAATACCAGATGCAACTCGACCGTCGCGGCCTTATCAAGGTGTCCGAGGAGACTCGGATGACTAGCCGCCAGGGTGTGTTTGCCGGCGGCGATGTAACAACTGGCCCCGCCAGCGTCATTAAGGCCATTGTTGCCGGCCACAAGGCGGCACGCGGCATGAGCCGATATTTAGGCGTTGCCATGCCGCTAGGCAAGGGTGACAAAGCAAAGTTCAGGACCTTTGACTTGGAGGGAATTGAGCAGCCGAAGGCGGCTCGCGAGAGAGAGCGCGCGCTTGATGAGCGTGCTCTGGACAAAGAGGACAGCTTCAGCCTGGAGGCCGCTGAGGCCATCAACGAGGCCAAACGCTGCCTGGACTGTGCCTGCTATTCGGTGAACGCCTCGGATATCGCGCCGGTGCTTGTGATGCTTGACGCAGAGATCGTCACCACCGAGCGCACGCTTTCTGCGGAAGAGTTTTTTACCACCAAGCTAAACACACGTGACAATCTTGGCGAGGGCGAGTTGGTAAAAGAGATTCGTGTCTCAAAGGCAAAGGTTGTAGCGCACTATGACAAATCACGTCTCCGTGACGCCATTGATTTCGCCATCGTTAGCCTGGCTAATCGCTTTGAGGTTCAAAACGGCGTGATCCGGGATGCTCGTGTCGTGTTTGGCGGCGTAGCCCCGGTACCCTATCGCGCTGTTGCAGTAGAGGAGTTTCTAAAGGGAAAAACGATTACCGAAGCGCTGGCTGCGGAAGCGGCAGAGCTTGCCGTGAAGGAAGCGTCTTTCATGCGGAAGAATGAATACAAACTGCATAACATAAAGTATCTGTTAAAGAAGGCGATCCTGCGCGCCTTGCAGTAACGAATCAGCGGGTTAACGAGGGCCATCAAGCTGCTAAACAAAATTGAAAGCGGAAGGCAGTTGAGCATTATTCAAGCCTCTGGGTAAAGAAGATGAGCAGAAACCGGAACAATCTGGCTGGAAATTCAATTATGCCATGGACTTTGTACGGTAGACCTTTACTGTAAAAACATGGTAATGTATAATAATTGTAAGAATATCTTCTACGCGAAAGAAAGAATGGTCAAGATGGCGACAAGACAATCTCATCTGGAGATAGCCATGTTGATCTGCTGACAACCAGTTTCTTTGAGTGAAAGCTTCTTAAAAAGAATTCACGGTGAGGAAGTGTTGCTCTATGCTGAAGAGATAGCATTACCGTGAGTATGTTTACGGAATTGAAGGTGGATTTAAAACGGGCTTTGGAAAGTATCTGATTTGATAGAAATGGGGGCTCAAAAATGCACACGCCAATAACTATCAATAAAATAGTTGCTCTATTGGCAAATAAAGCGAAAGAGATCGCTTGCGATAAACTTGTTAAAGTTATACTATACGGTTCCTATGCGCG
>LOEW01000093.1 GCA_001516045.1 Desulfosporosinus sp. BRH_c37 | reverse complement strand
GGAGGTGTTCGTGAATGCGTGTTGGCATTATATTAGCGTGTACGGATTGCAAGCACCGTAACTACGCTACTATCAAAAATAAGAAGAATAACCCTGATCGCTTGGAAGCTCAAAAATTTTGCAAATTTTGCAAAAGTCATACTCTCCATAAAGAAACAAAGTAATTTTTTTTTGCAATAGTTTAGACTGTACGCCAGGAAGCGTTGTCTCAGTGTCAATGACATTCGGTGTCGTGTAAGGATGTGAAGTGATGGGCGCGTTGAAGAAACCGGCCAATACTCAGCGACAGACAGAAAAGGCCGCGGAGTATTTCAGCGGGGTTTTGAGCGAGTTAAAGAAAGTTCATTGGCCAAGCCGTAGGCAATTGATCACCTACACAGGAGTTGTGTTTTTTGCGGTGGCGATTGTATCCATTATGATGTGGATTGTGGATAGCGGTTTAAGTGTGGCCTTGACTAAGCTACTGCCCTAACCTATGAGATTTTAAGGCAGTGTCTGAGGAGGTCCCTGAGAAATGGCAAAAGACTGGTATGTTATTCATACTTATTCCGGCTATGAGAACAAAGTGAAGATGAATCTCGAAAAACGAGTCGAGTCCATGAACATGGGTGAAAAGATCTTTCGCGTACTCGTTCCCATGGAAGATGAAATTGAGTTCAAGAGTGGGAAGCAGAAAATCACTAAACGTAAGGTATATCCGGGCTATGTACTCGTTGAAATGGAAATGACTGATGATTCATGGTATGTTGTGCGTAATACGCCTGGCGTAACAGGGTTTGTTGGCACTGGAACCAAGCCGATTCCTTTGCTGGACAAAGAGGTTGTCAAGATTCTTCAGCAAATGGGTATGGATGAGATTCACACTCGAATTGATTTTGAGATCAATCAGGGTGTCCAGGTTATTGCTGGTCCGTTTAAGGATTTTGTAGGAGTGGTTCGTGAAATCCTTGCAGACAAAGGCAAATTGCGTGTAGAAGTATCCATGTTTGGCAGGGAGACTCCTGTTGAATTGGAATTTGCGCAGGTTCAGAAACTTGACTAAGGGTAGAGGTTATCCTGACAAGGAGGTGTAATGACAATGGCAAAAAAAGTAATTGGATTGGTAAAATTAGCGATTAATGCAGGAAAGGCCACACCGGCACCTCCAGTAGGTCCAGCTTTAGGGCAGCATGGTGTCAACATTATGGCTTTCTGCAAGGAATACAATGAGCGCACCAAGGATCAAGCAGGACTTATCATTCCTGTTGAAATCACAGTGTATGAAGATCGCTCGTTTACCTTTATTACCAAAACTCCACCGGCTGCTGTATTGTTAAAAAAAGCGGCAAATATTAATTCAGGTTCTTCAGAACCGAATCGTAAAAAGGTAGCAGCTGTTCCGAAATCAAAGATTCGCGAAATTGCAGATATTAAGATGAAAGACTTAAATGCTGCAAGTATCGACGCGGCAATGCGCATGGTTGAAGGTACAGCGCGGAGTATGGGAATCGATATCGTCGAAGGTTAAATATGTATTGTGGGAGGGCTAAGCCCGCATTACCACAAGGAGGTTAAAAGAATGGCAAAAGTAGGTAAAAAATATCAAGAGGCTGTAAAGTCCTTTGATCGTATTGCTTTTTACGAACCCCTAGAGGCACTATCAATCGTTAAAACGAACGCAAAGGCAAAGTTCGACGAGACAGTTGAAGTTGCTTTCAAATTGGGCATAGACACCCGCCATGCAGATCAACAAATTCGTGGCGCAATTGTGCTCCCGAATGGTACAGGAAAAACTCGGTCAGTGTTGGTATTTGCTAAAGGGGATAAGGCTAAGGAAGCAGAATTAGCTGGTGCAGACTTTGTCGGCGCTGAAGACATGATTGCTAAGATCGAACAAGGGTGGTTTGGTTTTGAAGTAGTTGTTGCAACGCCTGATATGATGGGGATGGTTGGTAAACTGGGCCGTGTTCTTGGACCCAAAGGTCTTATGCCTAATCCGAAAACTGGTACGGTTACCCCTGATGTAACTCGTGCGATCAAAGAGATTAAAGCTGGTAAGATAGAATACCGTGCGGAGAAGGCTGGTATAATCCATGCACCAATCGGTAAAGCCTCGTTCACTGCTGAAAAACTGTTTGAAAACTATCGTGTGTTAGCGGAAACCTTAGTGAAAGCTAAGCCTGCTGCTGCCAAGGGCCAATTCATACGCAGTGTCACGGTGACCTCGACTATGGGACCTGGCGTACGCATTAATCCTGCAAAAGCTATCTAACAGGGGTATGTTCTTGACAATGGACAGCAGAGGGGATACACTAGCACGTACGGGCAATTGATGAATTGCCCCTACTATATAAGTCCGCTGTAGAAAGCAGGTGCCGTAAGGCTTAATTTCCTGCCGAGGTTGGAAGATACGCCGATAGATATTTATTTGGCATTCTTAACCTCTGCAAACGCGGAGGTTTTTTGCTAAGTTATCTGAAGGAAGGAGGTACACATAATGCCTAATATTGAAGAAAAAAGCCAAGTAGTCTCGGAAATCAAGGAAAAGTTTCAACAAGCCGCTGGGGTTGTCTTAGCCGACTACCGTGGTTTGACCGTTGCTCAAGTAACGCAATTGCGTGCTCAACTGCGACATGCAGGAGTGGAGTACAGGGTGATGAAAAACACACTCGTTCGTCGCGCAGCTGATGAGCTGGGGGTAGAAGGCCTGGATTCCTATCTTAAAGGACCGACTGCACTTGCCTTTAGTTCAGATCCTGTCGCTCCGGCCAAAGTTTTACTGGAGTTTGCCAAAGTGAATAAGCTCAAAAAATTTCAAATTAAAGCCGGGGTTCTCGAAGGGAAAGTAATTGGACCTGAGAGCGTCAAAGCTCTTGCAGAGCTTCCTTCCCGTGAGGTGCTACTGGCTATGGTCCTGCGTGGTATGCAGGCACCTCTTGCTGGTATGGCCAACGTTCTTCAAGGACCGATCCGTAAAATGGGCTATGCATTAGAAGAAGTGCGTAAACTCAAGGCTGCACAATAATTTTATGGTCCGTCAGTTACTACTAAAACTATTTATATTTTAAGGGGGAAATTAAAAATGTCTAAAGTAAATGAAATTCTAGAAAGCGTTAAAGGCTTAACTGTCCTCGAACTATCTGAACTCGTTAAGGCGTTTGAAGTAGAATTTGGTGTAAGTGCAGCTGCTCCAGTAGCAGTTGCAGGAGGAGCAGCTGCAGCGCCTGTTGCTGAAGAAGCAGAAGAGAAAACAGAGTTTGATGTTATGCTCATGAATTGCGGAGCATCCAAAATCAGTGTTATCAAAGTTGTGCGTGAAGCGACTGGCTTAGGCTTGAAAGAGGCTAAAGATCTCGTTGACAATGCTCCAAAAGCAGTTAAAGAAAAAATTACAAAAGACGAAGCTGAAGCTTTGAAAGCTAAATTAACAGAAGCCGGTGCAACCGTCGAAGTGAAATAATCTTTAGATCAAGAAGGTACTCTCTCTTGAGGAGGGTACCTTCTTTCTTATACTAGTCAGACCTACATGCCGCTACGCAGCATCACTGATGAATGGAAACTTTATGTTTGGGACACTCGGCTGCATGGACATTGCATAAGTACGTTCATAAATTATTTATAATATTAAGTAATATATTACTTGACAGCATTCTTTGACTTTGTTATAATTTATGAATGTTACTATGCATATAATTGGAATTATTACTTAATCTGTCCATGGTATGGTAATAACTTGAAGTATTGGATATTAAGGAGATACTATTTTGATTTTGTCGAAATGATGGCAGAATATCATAAACAGTGAAGCGAGGTTCTATTAAAAGGCCTTGCTTTTGGCTGTTTATGTCAATATATTTAACCTCAATGAGAGGAAACCGCACTGAGGGGTGAAACGTTATGTTCTATCCTGTTAAGGTTGGGACGCGGGAACGCTGGAGCTATTCCAGGATCCGGGAAGTCCTTGACATGCCAAATCTGATTGAAATTCAGCAGAACTCCTATCGTTGGTTTCTCGATGAAGGGTTGCGCGATATGTTTCGCGATATTTCCCCTATTCAAGATTTCACCGGCAATCTCGTCTTGGAATTTATCGATTATAGCTTAGGAGAGGCTAAATATCAGGTGGAGGAGTGTAAAGAACGCGATGTCACGTTTGCTGCGCCTCTGCGCGTAAAGGTACGCCTGATAAATAAGGAAACAGGGGAAGTAAAAGAGCAGGAAGTCTTTATGGGGGACTTCCCGTTGATGACTGACAAAGGGACGTTTATTATTAACGGGGCCGAACGTGTTATTGTTAGCCAACTTGTACGCTCTCCCGGAGTCTACTATGCAGAACAAATTGATGCGAGTGGTAAAAAACTTTATGGAGCGACGGTTATTCCGAATCGTGGGGCCTGGTTGGAATTTGAAACGGATATTAACGATAATATCTTCGTAAGAGTTGACAGAACACGGAAATTACCGGGTACTGTTCTGATTCGTGCTTTGGGCTATGCAAGTAATGGTCAGATTCTGGAGCTGTTTAAGGATAATGAGTATATCCGCGCTACCTTGGAAAGAGATAACTCAGAGTCAACTGAAGAAGCTTTGGTTGAAATTTATAAACGGTTAAGACCTGGTGAACCTCCAACCGTCGACAGTGCACGATCATTGCTAGAAGCACTGTTCTTTGATGCTAAACGCTATGATCTGGCCAAGGTAGGACGATATAAGCTTAATAAGAAATTGGGTCTAGATATTCCGATGGATGTTCGGCATTTGACCCGTGGGGATATAGTGGCGGCAGTGCAAAGGATGCTGGCCTTGATGGATGGTGATGGACATAAAGATGACATCGACCATTTAGGAAATCGTCGGCTGCGATCAGTGGGTGAACTTCTCCAGAATCAATTCCGTATAGGTTTGTCGCGAATGGAACGCGTGGTTCGCGAACGGATGACCATTCAGGATGTTGAAGTGATTACTCCGCAAGTATTAATTAATATTCGACCTGTCGTAGCTGCAATCAAGGAGTTTTTTGGGAGCAGCCAATTGTCACAATTTATGGATCAAACAAATCCATTGGCAGAGTTAACACATAAACGTCGCTTGAGTGCTCTTGGACCGGGGGGGTTGAGCAGGGAACGTGCAGGTTTTGAAGTACGTGACGTTCACTTTTCTCACTATGGAAGGATGTGTCCGGTAGAGACGCCTGAAGGTCCAAACATTGGTTTGATTGGTTCTTTAGCAACATTTGGACGTATTAATCCTTATGGTTTCATTGAAGCACCATACCGCATGGCGGATAAAGAAAATGGCAGAGTAACGGATGAGATTCATTACTTAACCGCTGACGAAGAAGAACAATTTGTCGTAGCTCAAGCAAACGCCCCGCTTGATAAAGATGGTAACTTCCTTGGGGAAAAGGTTGACGGTCGTCACGCTGCGGATTTTGTGCATGTATCGCCAAACCAGGTTGACTATATGGATGTCTCCCCCAAACAAATGGTGTCCATCGCGACAGCGCTTATCCCGTTCCTCGAGCATGACGATGCGAACAGGGCTTTAATGGGCTCTAACATGCAACGGCAAGCAGTGCCCCTCTTGCGTACAGAATCGCCTTACGTCGGGACAGGGATGGAATATAAGACAGCCAAGGACTCCGGTGTTTGTGCGATTACCAAACAAGCTGGAGTTGTGGAGAGGTCAACAGCGGACGAAATTATCATTACCCACGCCGATGGAACGACGGAAAAACACAAGTTGCTGAAATATTCACGTTCTAACCAAGGCACCTGCATTAACCAGCGCCCGATTGTTAGAAAAGGGGAGATTGTTGAAGCAGATCAAATCATTGCAGATGGCCCATCGACTGACCATGGCGAACTCGCATTGGGTCACAATGTTTTAGTAGCCTTCATGACTTGGGAAGGGTATAACTACGAGGATGCAATTCTGATTAGTGAAAAGCTCGTCAAAGAGGACTACTACACTTCCATTCATATTGAAGAGTATGAATCGGATGCACGTGATACAAAGCTTGGTCCGGAGGAAATTACGCGTGACATCCCCAATGTCGGGGAAGATGTCTTGAAGGATCTTGATGAGCGTGGAATTATTCGAATTGGAGCAGAAGTTCGTCCCGGAGATATTTTAGTAGGAAAAGTTACACCCAAGGGTGAAACTGAGCTGACGGCCGAAGAACGTTTACTTCGCGCAATTTTTGGAGAAAAGGCGCGTGAGGTACGAGATACTTCCCTGCGAGTGCCTCACGGAGAAGCTGGGAAAATTGTTGACGTGAAGGTTTTTACTCGCGAAAACGGGGATGAATTATCTCCTGGCGTCAATCAACTTGTTCGGGTGTATATTGCTCAAAAACGGAAAATTTCCGTGGGTGATAAAGTCGCAGGCCGTCACGGCAATAAAGGGGTAATTTCCCGCATCATGCGTCAAGAAGATATGCCTTTTATGCCGGATGGAACGCCCATTGAAATTGTGCTAAATCCACTAGGCGTTCCTTCTCGAATGAATATCGGCCAGGTTCTAGAAACGCACTTAGGCAGAGCAGCTAAGGCACTAGGAATTCGCATTGCGACTCCAGTTTTTGATGGTGCTACAGAAGACGACATTTTTGAGACCTTGGAAAAAGCCGGTCTTTCAAAGGATGGGAAAACATTACTTTATGACGGGCGTACAGGAGATCCATTTGATAGTAAGATCACTGTTGGCTATATGTATGTGCTCAAGCTTCACCATTTAGTCGATGATAAAATACATGCCCGTTCTACGGGACCATACTCCCTTGTGACCCAGCAGCCGTTAGGTGGTAAGGCACAGTTCGGAGGCCAACGTTTTGGAGAAATGGAAGTTTGGGCTCTAGAAGCCTATGGCGCTGCTTATACTTTGCAAGAAATTTTAACGGTAAAATCAGATGATGTAGTTGGCCGTGTCAAGACCTACGAAGCGATCGTCAAAGGAGAAAATATTCCTGAACCAGGCATTCCGGAATCTTTTAAGGTCTTGATTAAG
Organism: Desulfosporosinus sp. BRH_c37; assembly: GCA_001516045.1. Taxonomy (GTDB): domain Bacteria; phylum Bacillota; class Desulfitobacteriia; order Desulfitobacteriales; family Desulfitobacteriaceae; genus Desulfosporosinus. Next base: position 21,534 of record LOEW01000093.1, on the reverse strand, counting down.
GAGATGCAGAGTTTAGGACTTGATGTTAGAGTCTTAGCAGCTGATGATCGTGAAATTGAGATCCATGACACCGATGAGGATATTACGGAAACTGCCAAAGAACTAGGCATTGATTTACATGAGGAACTTCTCCCTCCGGCGACGCGTATAGTCGCAGCAAAGGATGAGGATGAGGATGATCTTATTTCCGACGAGGAAGAAACGCTCGATGAATTCAATGTAGAGTCCCTTGAGGAAGAAGATATAGATCTCGGCGATCTCAAATAGTCCCCCCGACGAAAGGAGCGATAAGGATTGCTAGACGTCAATAACTTTGACCGCATGCGAATCGGCTTAGCTTCTCCGGATATGATTCGTGAGTGGTCATTTGGAGAGGTAAAGAAGCCTGAAACTATCAACTATCGAACCTTAAAGCCAGAACGCGAAGGTTTATTTTGCGAGAAAATTTTTGGCCCGACTCGGGACTGGGAATGTCACTGCGGTAAATATAAACGCGTTCGGTATAAGGGAATCGTTTGTGACCGTTGTGGAGTTGAAGTGACCCGATCTAAGGTTCGTCGTGAACGGATGGGTCACATTGTACTCGCTGCTCCGGTCTCTCATATTTGGTATTTTAAAGGGATCCCTAGCCGCATGGGCTTACTTTTGGACATGTCGCCTCGTGCGTTGGAAAAAGTCTTGTATTTTGTCTCCTATATTGTTACCGATTCTGGAGATACATCGTTAATGAAAAAACAGCTTCTGACTGAGACGGAATACAGAGAATATCGAGATAAATACGGGGATCGTTTCCAAGCTAGCATGGGAGCGGAAGCAGTAAAACTTTTGCTTGGTGAGATGAATTTAGACAAGCTTAACGATGAACTGCGCATAGAATTAAAAGAAGTATCCGGACAGCGAAAAATTCGGGCGATTCGTCGCCTCGAAGTTGTTGAGGCCTTCAAAACCTCTGGAAACCGGCCTGAATGGATGATTATGGATGTCGTTCCTGTAATTCCTCCAGAATTACGACCGATGGTCCAGTTGGATGGCGGTCGGTTCGCTACGTCTGATCTCAATGATCTCTATCGCCGAGTCATTAATCGGAACAACCGTTTGAAGCGTCTTTTGGATCTAGGTGCGCCAGACATTATTGTGCGCAATGAAAAACGGATGCTTCAAGAAGCGGTTGATGCCTTGATTGATAATGGTCGCCGCGGTCGTCCAGTGACTGGTCCGGGCAACCGACCCCTTAAATCTCTGAGCGATATGTTAAAGGGAAAACAAGGGCGGTTCAGGCAAAACTTGTTGGGAAAACGTGTGGATTATTCTGGACGGTCCGTTATTGTTGTTGGACCGAACCTGAAACTCCATCAATGTGGTCTCCCGAAGGAAATGGCTTTAGAACTTTTTAAACCATTCGTGATGAAAAAACTGGTCAATGAAGGACACGCCCATAATATTAAGAGTGCCAAACGTATGGTTGAGAGGGTACGCCCAGAAGTGTGGGATGTCCTTGAAGAAGTTATCTCCGATCACCCAGTCCTGCTGAATCGTGCTCCTACACTTCATCGGTTAGGTATTCAGGCATTTGAGCCGATTTTAGTTGAAGGTAAGGCTTTGCAAATCCACCCGCTAGTTTGTACAGCATATAATGCGGACTTTGACGGAGACCAAATGGCGGTCCACGTTCCGTTGTCGGCAGAGGCCCAGTCTGAAGCCCGCTTGCTTATGTTGGCATCGCACAATATTTTGAACCCTAAAGACGGTCGACCTGTACAAACGCCAACTCAGGATATGGTTTTGGGATCCTATTACTTGACCATGGAACGTCCTAACGCTTTTGGAGCAGGAAAGATATTTAAAGACTATGATGAAGCTGTCTTGGCGTATGATTCAAAAGCAGTTCACCTGCAAGCCAGCATTAAAGTTCGTCGTAATGGAGCACTCTTGGAGACGACCGTTGGTCGATTAATCTTCAATTCCGTCATTCCTCCCGAAATTGGGTATTTCAATGAAGTGATAGGCAAAAAAGGCCTCGGAGACATCGTCGCTAAAACGTATCGCAGGTGTGGCTATGAAGCGACAGCCTCATTGCTAGACGGGCTGAAGAATCAAGGGTTCAAGTTCTCTACCCGGGCTGGAATGACCGTCGGTTTAGTGGACATAACGGTTCCAGAGGCAAAAACGCAGATTCTTGCAGACGCGGACAAAGCAGTTGCTAAAACAGAGCAACAATACAGACGGGGTTTAATTACTGATGAGGAGCGTTATAACCTTGTCATTGACACATGGGCCAAGGCTACGAAAACAGTGACCCAGGCGTTGATGGATACCCTTGATCAGTTTAATCCGGTGTACATGATGGCAACGTCCGGTGCTCGGGGTAATATTCAACAACTGAGACAACTAGCAGGAATGCGGGGACTTATGGCTGATCCCTCTGGAAGAACCATTGAGTTGCCGATCAAGGCTAACTTCCGTGAAGGTCTAACCGTTTTGGAATACTTTATTTCCTCGCATGGTGCACGGAAAGGCCTAGCGGATACTGCCTTGCGGACAGCTGACTCAGGTTATCTGACTCGTCGTTTAGTGGATGTATCACAAGATGTGATTGTACGGGAAGAAGACTGCGGAACGTTGACAGGTATCATGGTGGAAGATATTAAAGACGGTCCAGAAATTATTGAACCTTTAATAGATCGTCTGGTCGGACGCTTTGTCTTGGAAGATGTACTCCATCCTGAGACAGGGGAAGTACTTGCTTCACCGGAGCATGAAATCTCGGAAGAACAAGCAGAGGATATGGTTAAATTCTACGATTCAGCCATTATCCGCTCAGTGCTTACCTGTAAATCCCGCTATGGTGTCTGCAAAAAGTGCTATGGACGCAATCTGGCAACCGGACGTCCGGTGGAGATGGGCGAGGCGGTTGGAATTATCGCAGCACAATCAATTGGAGAACCCGGAACCCAGCTAACTATGCGTACTTTCCATACTGGTGGGGTTGCAGGGGACGATATTACCCAAGGTCTTCCGCGGGTAGAAGAGTTGTTTGAAGCCCGTAAACCAAAAGGGCAAGCAATTATCTCGGAAGCGGTCGGTAAGGTGTCGATTAGTGAAGTGAAAGGGCGACGGGAAGTTGATCTACTCACTGAGACTGAGGAGCATTTTACTTATTCTATCCCCTATGGATCACGACTCTGTGTTAAAGAGGGTCAAATGGTCGAAGCAGGCGATGAGTTGACAGAAGGAAGTATCAATCCCCATGACATGCTAAAAGTCAAGGGCCAACGCGGAGTTCAGGTCTATTTGTTAGGTGAAGTTCAACGCGTCTATCGGCTTCAAGGGGTAGATATTAATGACAAACACATCGAAGTAATGGTCCGCCAGATGTTGCGCAAGGTGAAAATCGATGATGCGGGAGATACTACTCTGCTCCCTGGTGGGCTAATAGATGTCTTTGACTTTCAAGATGAGAATGCTCGATCTCTCGCTGGAGATGGAGAACCGGCAGTAGCTCATCCGGTCTTATTGGGGATTACGAAAGCTTCCCTGGCAACGGATTCCTTCCTCTCAGCGGCTTCTTTCCAAGAAACAACTCGAGTTCTTACGGAAGCGGCAATCAAAGGGAAGGTTGATCCCTTACTCGGCTTAAAAGAGAATGTGATCATCGGTAAATTAATCCCTGCCGGAACGGGCATGACAAGGTATCGAACAATAAAAACATTGGAAACAATCTAATCGTTTTATTGACACGCTAGATCTCTGATGCTAAACTATTATAGTGTGATTAAGGGGGAAAGCATTTTGGTGCTTGATGAAACCTTCAAAAATGCCAAGCATAAAACAATTGGCTTGAAACAAACCCAACGTGCTCTGGAAAAGGGAATCGTAAAACGTTTGTTTATGGCTAAAGATGCTGAACCACATGTTTTACGTTCTGTCGTAGAATGGTGCACTAACCATAATGTGGAGCGAATTGAGGTTCCTACTATGAAGGAACTTGGAAGAGCCTGCGGAATCGAAGTAGGCACAGCCGTTGCGGCCATATTGGAAGACTAGTGACTGGATTCAAACCTAAGTAGACAAGTAGCGTAGGTTTTGGAATTGCTTGCTAAATGCTGCAGCAAGCAATTCCTTGTATATTGATCTGATCAGAAAGGAGGTGGAGACATGCCTACAATTAACCAACTCATCCGCAATGGACGTGCCTCAATTGCAAAAAAATCAACAGCTCCAGCTTTACAGTGGGGCTATAACTCTCTTAAGCGAAAGCAATATCCATCTGGAGGGTCTCCTCAAAAACGTGGAGTTTGTGTTAGAGTTTATACTACTACTCCTAAAAAACCAAACTCTGCACTTCGGAAAGTTGCACGTGTGCGAATGACCAATGGACTTGAGGTAACCACTTATATTCCGGGAATTGGACACAACTTGCAAGAACACTCCGTGGTTCTTATCCGTGGTGGTCGTGTCAAGGACATTCCTGGCGTACGTTATCACATCATACGTGGCGCTTTAGACACGACTGCTGTACAAAAACGTGCCCAAGGACGTTCGAAATATGGAGCAAAACGTCCGAAAAAGGCTTAGGTTAGGCATAAAAACATTTAGAAATACGTCACAAAGGAGGTAAACTGATGCCACGTAAAGGATATATTGGGAAACGCGATGTTCTGCCTGATCCGATTTACAAGAATCAAACGCTAACAAAGTTTATTAATCAAATTATGTTAGATGGTAAAAAGGGAACGGCAGAGGCTATTTGCTATAGTGCATTTGAAATGATTCAGGAAAAATCCGGCAAAGATCCAATTGAAGTCTTTGGCACCGCGTTGAAAAACGTTATGCCGGTATTGGAAGTAAAGGCACGCCGAGTTGGTGGTGCAAATTATCAAGTACCGATTGAAGTGCGTGCAGAGCGACGCACGACTCTGGGTTTGCGCTGGCTTGTCGCTATGGCACGTAAGCGCGGAGAAAAAACCATGCAAGAAAAAATTGCCGGAGAATTACTCGATGCCTCGAACAATACGGGCGGTTCTGTCAAGAAGAAAGAGGATATGCATAAAATGGCAGAGGCAAATAAGGCTTTTGCGCATTACAAATGGTAGTTTGATGCATACTGTTTTTGACAGAAAGGGGGAATCACAGTGGCAAGAGCATTTGCACTAGAAAATACACGCAATATCGGGATTATGGCGCATATTGATGCTGGGAAAACAACGGTAACGGAACGAATTCTTTTTTACACTGGACGAGTGCATAAAATTGGGGAAGTTCATGATGGTGCCGCAACCATGGACTGGATGGTCCAGGAACAAGAACGCGGCATTACAATTACTTCTGCAGCCACAACCTGCGAGTGGAGAAGCAATCGTGTTAACATTATTGACACACCAGGGCACGTGGACTTTACGGTAGAAGTTGAGCGCTCTCTGCGCGTTCTTGATGGTGCAGTGGCTGTGTTTTGCTCCGTCGGCGGCGTAGAACCTCAATCCGAAACCGTTTGGCGACAAGCGGATAAATACAAAGTTCCACGTATTGCCTATATAAACAAAATGGATCGCATGGGGGCCGATTTTTTCCGAGGGGTTTCGATGATTTCCGATCGATTAGGAGCAAATCCTGTTCCAATCCAGTTGCCAATTGGTAGTGAGGAAAACTTCAAAGGAATCGTGGATTTAGTGACGATGACGTCTACTATATATACTGATGACTTAGGCACTACCGAAACGCATGACGCGATCACAGAAGACCTACTCGAATTAGCCAATGAATATCGCGAGAAACTGGTTGAAGCTGTGGCTGAAACAAGTGAAGAACTCATGATGAAGTATCTCGAAGGTACAGAAATTACAGAACAAGAAATTCGTGACGGCATACGCCGTGGCGTTATCGGGAACAAGTTCATCCCGGTTCTGTGTGGATCTGCGTTCAAGAATAAAGGGGTACAGCCATTGCTTGATGCAGTTGTCGATTATATGCCTTCTCCATTAGATGTACCACCTATCAATGGAGTGCATCCAGATACTGGAGCGGAAGATCACAGGACAGCTTCTGACGCCGAACCATTTGCTGCGTTGGCCTTCAAAATTATGTCTGACCCATTCGTGGGTAAATTGGCATTTTTCAGAGTCTACTCAGGCGTGTTAAGTGCTGGTTCATATGTTCATAACTCAACCAAAGGCAAGAAAGAGCGCATTGGACGTATTCTTCAAATGCACGCTAACCATCGTGAGGATATTCATGAGGTTCGTTCAGGAGATATTGCAGCTGCAATTGGTCTGAAAGATACTACAACAGGTGACACCTTATGCGATGAGAAGACTCCGATCGTTCTCGAAAGAATGGTGTTCCCTGACCCGGTTATTCATGTGGCTATCGAGCCAAAAACTAAAGTCGACCAGGAAAAAATGGGAGGCGCACTCTCTCGCCTGGCGGAAGAAGATCCCACTTTCAAAATGTCCACCAATATTGAGACAGGGCAGACGATCATTGGAGGGATGGGCGAGCTTCATCTCGAGATTATTGTTGACCGCTTACAACGGGAATTTAAAGTACAATGTGATGTAGGACGCCCACAAGTTGCTTACAAAGAAACCATTCGGAAGACAGTCAAATCCGAAGGGAAGTTTGTACGTCAATCCGGTGGTCGTGGACAATATGGACACTGCTGGGTCGAATTTATGCCACTTGAGCCAGGAAGCGGCTTTGAGTTCGTCAACAAAGTGGTCGGGGGAGTTATCCCTAGGGAATATATTAATCCGATCGGCGCTGGGATTGAGGAAGCTCTGCAAAATGGTATCTTAGCCGGTTATCCAGTGCTTGACATACGTGCGACCGTTTATGACGGCTCTTACCACGACGTCGACTCTTCAGAAATGGCCTTTAAGATTGCCGGATCCATGGCTTTTAAAGCCGGTGCACTCAAGGCAGATCCTGCGATCCTTGAACCTGTTATGAAAGTTGAAGTGACAGTTCCCGAGGAATACATGGGAGACGTTATTGGGGACATAAGCTCACGTCGAGGACGAATTGAAGGAATGGAAGCGCGTGGTAATTCCCAAATCGTTCGTGGATTCGTTCCACTATCCGAAATGTTCGGCTATTCGACAGATCTGCGTTCCGCCACTCAAGGACGTGGTACCTATGTGATGCAGTTCGACCACTATGAAGAAGTGCCGAAAGGAATTGCTGATGGCATTATTGCCAAACGCCAAGGCGCCTAAGCGAGGTTCGAGGTTCGAGGTTCGAGGCTTGAAATTAGAAGAACTATTTGAGCTTCTAAACCTCAGTAAATAATGTAAGATATAATTATTTTAAGGGAGTGAAAAAAATGGGAAAAGCGAAATACGAACGTACTAAACCACATGTTAACGTTGGAACCATTGGTCACGTCGACCATGGTAAAACCACCACGACAGCGGCAATCACCGTTTGTCTCTCCAAAGTTGGTGGTGCTGTAGCCACGGCATTTGATCAAATTGACAAAGCTCCTGAAGAGCGCGAGCGTGGAATCACGATCTCTACCGCACATGTTGAGTATGAGACGGCAAGTCGTCACTATGCTCACGTGGACTGCCCAGGACACGCGGACTATGTTAAAAACATGATCACTGGCGCAGCCCAAATGGACGGGGCAATTCTCTGTGTGTCTGCAGCGGACGGTCCGATGCCACAAACACGTGAACACATCCTCTTGGCTCGCCAAGTAGGTGTTCCTAGCATCGTTGTCTGGCTCAACAAAAAAGACATGGTTGACGATGATGAGCTCATTGAACTCGTCGAAATGGAAATCCGAGAACTCCTAACAATGTACGAGTTTGATGGCGACAATATTCCCATCGTTCCGGGTTCTGGTCTTAAAGCACTGCAATGCGGGTGTGGAAAACGTGAATGCGAGTGGTGTGGAGATATCTGGAAGTTAATGGATGCCGTTGACTCCTACATTCCAACTCCTGAGCGCGATACAGATAAGCCTTTCTTGATGCCTGTTGAGGACGTTTTCACGATTACTGGTCGGGGTACTGTTGCGACGGGTCGTGTTGATCGTGGAAGGGTTAAAGTCGGAGACGAAGTTGAAATCGTCGGTTTGACAACTGCTTCTCGTAAAACCGTTGTTACTGGAGTAGAAATGTTCCGTAAACTCCTTGATTCTGCACAAGCCGGAGATAACATCGGTGCCCTGCTACGTGGGGTGGAGCGAAAAGACATCGAGCGTGGTCAGGTTTTAGCTAAAGCTGGATCCATTAAACCTCATACAAAGTTTTCTGGTGAGGTTTATATCTTAAATAAAGAAGAGGGTGGACGACATACTCCGTTTTTCCACAACTATCGTCCTCAATTCTACTTCCGCACAACGGATGTAACAGGTGTTATCACTCTTCCAGAGGGGACGGAAATGGTTATGCCGGGAGACCGTGTGACGATTGACGTTGAACTCATCACCCCTATCGCTATGGAAGAAGGACTTCGCTTTGCTATCCGCGAGGGTGGCCGTACGGTTGGTTCAGGTATTGTTGCTAAAATCAATTCCTAATCTAAAATTTAGTGAGTTTTAGTAGAGAGGAAGAATTTTTTCCTCTCTACTATCACGAGTCAGCTAAAGTTGCGCAGGATATGAATGAATACGTATCTATTCTCTGTGTTTCTGACCACTGATTCACTTCTGACATGTCGGATAATGGAGTGCTGGATTATTGAGTTATGCTCTCATCCGGCTTCTGGCATCTGACCTCTGAGTTCTGGTATGGCGTAAAAGGTTGCTGGGCAGGTGCTCCGCTTGAACCAGGTAATTTTTACGCTGGTAACCCGTAAAACGGGAAATATGAGGAGGTAGTATTAACTTATGAGCCAAAAAATTAGGATTCGCCTTAAAGCCTTTGACCACAAAACTCTAGATCAATCGGCCGAACGCATTGTAGAAACTGCAAAGCGAACCGGAGCGCAGGTCAGTGGACCGATTCCTCTACCAACAGAAAAAAGCATTTATACAATTCTACGCTCTCCTCATGTCAATAAGGATTCTCGCGAACAGTTTGAGATGCGCACTCATAAACGTTTGATTGATATTCTAGAGCCTACACCAAAAACTGTGGATGCGCTTATGCGTTTAGATCTCCCTGCCGGTGTGGATATAGAAATTAAGCTGTAATTAGCATATTTTGCTATGTTTTTGAGTAGCTAAATAGTATGTCTTGTGATATACTATCGTTATGTTTGCTGTGAGAAACGCCCGGTAGCGTGGAGTAGTTACCGAGCGGGTCGCGACAAAATAAATAAAATGACGCTCTCGTGCTCTGGAAGGGTCTGGCGCACTTCAAAGCGTTCAGGAGGTGGCATTCGTGTCAAAAGGAATTTTAGGTAAAAAAATCGGAATGACCCAGGTTTTCACACCCGAAGGACGTGTGGTTCCAGTTACAGTTATCGAAGCGGGTCCTTGTCCAGTGGTACAGAAGAAAACTCTAGCATCAGATGGCTACAGTGCTATTCAACTCGGATTCTCAGTTCTACGCGAAAGCTTATGCAATAAGCCGCGCAAAGGGCATTTTCAAAAGGCTTCACTGAAGCCGATGAGGTATGTTCGGGAATTTCGGGTGAGTGATGTTGAGAGTTTTGAAATCGGACAAGAAGTAAAAGTTGATTTATTCACTGTTGGTGACAAAATTGATGTTGTCGGCACTTCTAAGGGTAAGGGTTTCGTTGGCATGATTAAGCGTCATAATGCTAGTCGAGGACCGATGGCGCATGGTTCAAAATATCATCGTCGTTCAGGTTCCCTTGGCGCGAAGGGCCCAGCTCGAGTATTTAAAGGTCGTGAGCTACCCGGACGTATGGGTGGCGAACGTGTAACAGTACAAAACCTGGAAGTCGTGAGAGTTGATGCAGATAAAAATCTGATCTTGATCAAAGGGGCTGTCCCAGGAGCGAATAAATCGTTGCTCATTCTGAAGCCTTCTGTCAAGGCGAAGTAACACTGAGAAAGGAGGAATAAGCAATGCCGAAAGTTCAAGTATTAAATATGCAAGGCGCAGAGGTTGGCGAAATTGAACTCAGCGAAAGCGTGTTTGGAATTACCCCAAATATCCATGTACTTCACTCAGCGATAGTTTCACAACTAGCTGGATTAAGGCGGGGCACACAATCTGCCTTGTTACGCGGAGAAGTACGCGGAGGTGGGCGTAAACCATGGCGTCAAAAAGGAACAGGTCGGGCACGTTCTGGTAGCACACGCTCTCCAGTGTGGAGAGGCGGTGGTGTTGTCTTTGCACCCAAACCCCGTAAGTACGGCTTCAAATTACCAAAAAAAGTTCGCCGATTGGCTTTGCACTCGGCACTCTCTTCGAAGGTTATGGAGCAACAGCTGATTGTCCTAGATGTTTTGAGCATGGATGAAGCAAAAACCCGTGAAATGGTGAAAATTCTCAAAGCGCTTCATGTAGAGAAGAAAGCTATGATCGTGATGGATGATGTGGACGAGGCAGTTCAACGCTCTGCTCGAAATATTGAGGGTGTAAAAACAACAGATGTTGCAGGAATGAATGTTATGGATTTACTTAACCATGATATTCTGGTCATGACCAAAGCGGCGGTAACTAAAACAGAGGAGGTGTTAGCGTAATGCGCGACGCACGTGATGTCCTCAAAAGTCCGGTAATCTCAGAGAAATCTGTAAGCCTGGTCGAGGAGAACAAGTACTCTTTCTGGGTAAACCCTGCTGCGAATAAAATTGAAATCAAAGCAGCGGTAGAAAAGATGTTTAAGGTATCGGTTGTCGAACTCCACACTATGAGTGTCAAAGGCAAAGAGAAACGGGTCGGCAAGTATGTTGGAAAAACATCTAACCGCAAAAAAGCGATTGCTACGCTTAAAGCTGGAGATAAGATTGAAAACTTCGCGGGCCTGTAGGCAGCTTGAAGCAAAGGAGGATAATGAAAACCGATGGCATTAAAAACTTATAAACCCACGTCACCAAGTCGACGCAATATGACGATGTCGACTTTCGAAGAGATTACTCGAACAGAACCAGAACGTTCTTTACTCAAGCCTTTGACGAAAAAGGCCGGTCGCAATAATGACGGACGTTTAAGTGTACGTCATCAAGGCGGCGGACATAAGCGGATGTTTCGAGTTATTGATTTCAAGCGGAATAAGGATGGCATCCCAGCTCGTGTAGCGAGCATTGAGTATGATCCGAACCGCTCCGCAAATATCGCTTTATTGTTTTATCAGGACGGACTTAAAACTTATATCTTAGCGCCGAACGGGTTACAAGTTGATCAAATGGTTGTTTCCGGTCCGACTGCCGATATTAAAGTCGGTAACGCTTTACCGCTTCAGAATATCCCAGTGGGTACTTTGCTACACAACATCGAGATGAAACCTGGCAAAGGAGCACAGATGGTGCGTTCGGCTGGTGGATCAGCTCAGCTAATGGCTAAAGAAGGATCCTATGCAACCTTGAGACTACCGTCTGGGGAAATGCGCATGATTCGCATCGAGTGTCGGGCAACCATTGGTCAAGTTGGAAATCTTGACCATGAGAATATTAACATTGGTAAAGCCGGAAGGTCTCGTTGGATGGGCATTAGACCAACGGTTCGTGGTTCGGTCATGAACCCATGTGATCATCCACATGGTGGGGGCGAAGGGCGTAACTCGATTGGTCGCAACCCATGTACACCTTGGGGAAAACCGGCACTGGGAGCAAAAACTCGGAAGAAAAAGAATGCGTCGAATCGCTTTATTGTGAAACGGCGGACTAAGTAGTCGAAAGGAGGCCCATAAATGAGCAGATCTCTGAAAAAAGGACCTTTCGCCGAACCTCGTTTGCTCGAGCGCGTAGAAGCGATGAACAAATCAGGTGAAAAACGCGTTATCAAGACGTGGTCCAGACGCTCAACAATATTCCCGATCATGGTCGGACTCACCATTGCTGTTCACGATGGTCGTAAACACGTACCTGTCTATGTTACAGAAGATATGGTAGGGCATAAACTCGGAGAGTTTTCGCCTACTCGCACCTATAAGGGCCATGCTGGAAGCGAAAAATCCAGCGGTTTACGTTAATTCGAGAGGAGGCTAAAGGCACATGCAAGCAAAAGCAGTGGCAAAATATGTACGTATCTCTCCTCGTAAGGTGCGCCAGGTTGTTAATCTGATCCGTGGCAAAAAGATCAGTGATGCGTTCGCAATTCTTCAGTTTACAGCTAACGGTTCCACAGATGACGTGACGAAAGTGCTGAAGTCTGCAGTCGCAAATGCAGGACACAACTATGATATGAATGTTGATGATCTGATAATTACTGAAATATGTGTGGATCAAGGACCGACTTTAAAACGCATCAAGCCTCGAGCCATGGGACGTGCGGACCAGATCCGGAAACGGACAAGTCACATTACTGTGGTTGTGGGCGAGAAGAAGGAGGGCTAAACAGTGGGTCAAAAGGTTAATCCCAAAGGCCTCCGCGTCGGAATTATCCGGGACTGGGAAAGCCGATGGTATGCAGACAAGAACTACATGGAACTTCTTCATGAAGACTTGAAGATCCGTGCATTCGTAAAAAATAAACTCAAGCAAGCGGGCTGCCCAAAAGTTGAGATTGAACGAGCTGCCAGCAGAGTTAAAGTGTCGGTTCATGCAGCTAAACCCGGTATTGTTATCGGTCGAGGTGGTATTGAAGTCGAAAATTTACGTAAGCAACTTGAAGCTATAACCGGCAAACAAGTTGCAGTCAATATTGTAGAAATCAAGAAGCCTGAAATGGATGCCACACTGGTGGCCGAAAACATCGCACTACAACTCGAAAAACGGGTATCCTTCCGTCGGGCAATGAAGCAAACTGTTGGCCGGACAATGCGGACAGGCGCCCAAGGGATTAAAATTCAATGCAGCGGTCGTCTGGCTGGAGCCGAAATTGCCCGAACCGAATGGTATCATGAAGGGAAAGTACCTCTTCACACCTTGCGTGCCGATATTGACTACGGTTTTGCGGAAGCCAATACCACGTATGGTAAAATTGGTATTAAGGTTTGGATTTATAAAGGTGAGGTTCTTCCCGCCAAGAAGGTCGTCGCTCAGGTGGAAGGAGGAAACTAAATGTTAGTCCCATCCAGAGTGAAACATCGCAAACAACATCGCGGTCGGATGCACGGTAAGGCAACACGCGGAAACACCATTACATTTGGTGAATATGGTCTTATGGCCTTGGAATGCGGATGGATTACTAATCGTCAGATAGAGGCTGCTCGTATTGCAATGACCCGTTATATTAAACGTGGGGGTCAAGTTTGGATTAAAATTTTCCCAGATAAGCCTGTAACGGCTAAACCTGCTGAAACTCGTATGGGTAGTGGTAAAGGTTCACCTGAATACTGGGTTGCTGTTGTTAAACCGGGCCGTGTAATGTTTGAATTGAACGGAGTAACGGAAGAACAAGCACGTGAGGCTCTGCGCCTTGCAATGCATAAACTTCCGATTAAGTGCAAGTTCGTTACCCGTGCAGAGCAAGAAGGAGGTGACGCAAATGAAAACTAAAGATTTCCGTGACTTGACCAATGACGAAGTTTTAAAGGAAATCGACGAGTTCAAGACAGAACTGTTTAATTTGCGTTTCCAATTGGCAACGGGGCAACTCGATAACCCGATGCGAATTCGGGAAGTCCGCAAAGGAATCGCTCGCGGCAAAACGATTCTTCGGGAGCGCGAATTAAAGATTGAACGTGCCTAAGTTGAGAAAGGAGGCTTTTTAGATTGGAAAGAGCCCTGCGCAAGGTCCGAATTGGTAAGGTAGTGAGCGACAAGATGGATAAAACTGTCGTGGTAGCCGTTGAGATTACTCAGCGTCACCCGATTTACAAAAAAACAGTTACCCACACCAAAAAATTTAAGGCTCATGACGAAAACAATGAGGCTCATGTCGGAGACACTGTCTCAATCATGGAAACTCGCCTTTTGAGTAAGGATAAATGTTGGCGCGTGGTTGAGATAACTCAGAAAGCAATTGCTCTCTAATACTTTTTATATTTAGTTCGGAAGGGGGTCAATGGGAATGATCCAGGTACAAACCAGGGTTAGGGTTGGAGACAATTCAGGCGCTAAAGAGCTGATGTGTATTCGTGTACTGGGCGGTTCGATGCGTCGGTATGCTTCGATTGGCGATATAATTGTAGCTTCTGTTAAGCAAGCAACGCCAGGGGGCGTTGTTAAAAAGGGAGAAGTTGTTAAGGCTGTTATAGTGCGGACAAGAAAAGAAATTAGACGTTCGGACGGTTCTTATATTCGGTTTAGCGAAAACGCGGCTGTACTCATTAAAGATGACAAGAGCCCACGCGGAACCCGTATCTTCGGACCGGTTGCGCGTGAGTTACGTGATAATTTTATGAAAATTATTTCCCTGGCACCGGAAGTTATCTAAGACACCCTGATAGGTGGAGGTGAAGAAAGTGGCTGCTACTAAGCATAAGGTACCAACAGCAAAGATACACGTTAAAAAAGGCGACTTCGTCATGGTAATCAGCGGTAAAGATGCCGGTAAAAAGGGCAAAGTTATCGAAGTGATTCTCAAGAAAGGTCGCGTGGTAGTTGAGAAGGCCAACCTCATTAAGCGTCATACGAAACCTTCTCAAAGCATGCCTCAAGGTGGCATTGTATCCAAAGAAGCTCCAATGGCCAGCTCGAACGTCATGTTGTATTGCCAAGAGTGTAATTCCGTGACACGTGCTAGTGTCAAGCTTACGGAAAGCGGAAAATCACGTGTCTGCAAAAAATGCGGCGTGAATTTACCGGATAAACACTAATCGCGAAAGGAGGGACCATAGTGGCTCGTCTGAAGGATAGATACCAAAATGAAATCGCTCCTGCCTTACAGCAGAAGTTTGCCTATACGAATGTCATGCAAATTCCCAAAGTTGATAAAATTGTTATTAATATGGGTGTCGGCGAAGCGGTTCAAAACTCCAAGGCGATCGATTCCGCTGTCGCAGATCTAATGAAGCTCTCGGGACAAAAACCAGTGGTCACACGGGCTAAGAAATCCATTTCGGCCTTTAAACTTCGTGAAGGGATGCCAATTGGCTGCAAAGTTACCCTGCGAGGTCAACGGATGTATGAATTTATGGATCGCCTTTTAAATGTGGCTTTACCACGTGTTCGTGACTTCCGGGGTGTTTCGGCGAAGGCATTTGACGGACGCGGAAATTATACGTTAGGAATCAAGGAGCAACTAATCTTTCCCGAAATGGAGTATGACAAAATCGACAAACTTCGTGGGATGGATGTAGTCTTTGTAACAACGGCCAGAACGGACGAAGAAGCCCGCGAATTGCTTCGCGGTTTTGGAATGCCGTACCGTGATTAGAGAAAAGGAGGTTCAAGAACGTGGCTAAGACATCAATGGTTGTCCGCCAAAATCGAGGACAAAAATTCGCAGTGCGTTCACATAACCGGTGTAAGCTTTGTGGACGTCCCCATGCTTACATGCGGAAATTTGGGATTTGCCGGATTTGCTTCCGGGAGTTGGCTCACAAAGGGGAACTTCCTGGAATCACGAAGGCCAGTTGGTAAAACATTGTAAGGAAGGGGGACGACTGAAGTGTCAATGTCAGATCCGATTGCAGACTTTTTAACACGTATTCGCAACGCAGGAATGGTTTACCATGATAAGGTTGAGGTGCCGGCATCTCGTATTAAGAAAGAGCTTGCGGAACTGCTTAAAGCAGAAGGGTACATCAAAGATGTAGAATATATTGCGGACGACAAACAAGGCGTGATTCGGATGTATTTGAAATACGGTCCTAACCGTGAGCGTGTTATTACCGGATTAAAGCGGATAAGCCGTCCGGGACTACGCGTTTATGCGAAAAAGGATGAAATGCCGAAGGTTCTTGGGGGACTCGGAATCGCAGTGATTTCGACATCCAGAGGGATTATGTCAGATAAAAAAGCCCGCAAAGAGGGCCTTGGCGGAGAAGTTATCTCCTACATTTGGTAATTTTCGCAACGGAGGTGCAGTGAATGTCCAGAATTGGCAAGCGCCCCATTGGGATCCCCAGTGGAGTGGACTTCAAAATAGAAGAAAATGTAGTCACAGTTAAGGGTCCGAAAGGAACCTTAACGAGAGAACTGCATTCATTAATGAACATTGTGGTCGAAAACTCACAAATCCTAGTCACTCGACCAAATGATGAACCGTTGAGCCGTTCCTTACATGGCTTGACACGAACCCTAATCGCTAATATGGTGGAAGGGGTTACGAGTGGATTTACTAAAGGACTGGATATGGTCGGGGTTGGATATCGTGCTGCGAAACAAGGAAATAAGCTGGTATTAACGGTCGGCAAGTCTCATCCTGTAGAACTCACTCCCTTTGAAGGAATTGACTTTGAAGTCCCAGCTCCCAATAAGATTTTGATTAAAGGGATGGATAAAGAACTCGTTGGAGCTTTTGCCGCTGTAGTACGTTCAGAGCGTAAGCCAGAACCTTACAAAGGCAAAGGAATTCGCTACGAAAATGAAGTCGTCCGTCGTAAGGTTGGTAAAACCGGTGGTAAAAAAGGCGCTAAGAAGTAAACAAAAATAGGCAAGGGCCAAATCTCTTGCCGATCGTGAAAGGAGTGTTCGCTTTGATTAAGCGCATTGATCGAAAAGCTCTTCGCATTAAAAAGCATAAGAGCATCCGCAAGGCAATTATCGGCGCTGCTGAGCGCCCACGTTTGGCAGTTTTCCGGAGTTTGAATCATATTTACGCTCAGGTAATCAATGATGAACTGGGTGTAACACTTGCTGCTGCTTCTTCCCTCGATCAAGAGTTCAAAGCTGCTGATCTGTCAGGTGGGAATACCGCTGGCGCTCAAAAGGTTGGAGAATTGATTGCGAAGAAAGCCCTTGAAAAAGGAATTACTCAAGTTGTATTCGATCGTGGAGGAAATATTTATCACGGCAGAATCTCAGCGTTGGCAGCATCAGCACGAGAAGCTGGGCTCAGCTTTTAAGCTAGGGTAAAGGAGGGAAATTCAAATTGGCTAAATTCGAAGCTAATAAGTCGGATATGAATGAAAAGGTCGTTCACATTGCTCGTGTTGCTAAAGTTGTGAAAGGCGGACGCCGTTTCAGCTTTAGCGCACTCGTAGTGGTAGGAGACGGCCATGGTCGTGTTGGTGCAGGACTGGGTAAAGCAGGCGAAGTGCCTGAGGCAATTCGCAAAGGCATTGAAGATGCAAAGAAGAACCTTTACAGTATTCCTATGCACGGAACTACCATTACGCATCCCATTATTGGGGTTTTCGGGGCAGGACAAGTGATGTTAAAACCGGCTTCTAAAGGGACTGGAGTTATCGCTGGCGGTGCCGTACGTGCGGTACTCGAAGTTGCCGGAGTGCATGATATTCTGACGAAGTCTTTGGGTTCGGCAAACGCGCACAATATGGTTAACGCGACTATGGCGGCGCTAAAAGCTCTGAAACGTCCAGAGGAGATTGCCAAACTCCGAAATAAGACCGTAGCAGAAGTTCTAGGTTAAGGAGGGTCGGTCATGAAAGTAAAAGTGACACTGACAAAGAGTCCGATCGGGTATTCAAAAGCACAACACAAAGTGTTACAAGCACTTGGCTTAGGAAAAGTCGGATCAAGTGCAGTTCATGAAGACACCCCTAGTATTCTAGGGATGGTTCATAAATGCATGCACTTGGTTACTGTAGAGACACAAGCTCAATAGAAGGAGGTGTGGGCAAGCATGAAACTGCATGAACTTAAGCCTGCTGAAGGATCAATACATGCACCTAAGCGTTTAGGCCGTGGAATCGGATCTGGACATGGTAAAACTTCCGGTAAAGGACACAAAGGCCAAAACTCGCGCGCAGGCGGCGGTGTCCGTCCAGGTTTTGAAGGTGGACAAAATCCACTGTTCCGCAGAATGCCAAAGCGAGGCTTTAATAATATCTCAAGGAAAAACATCGTCGCCTTAAATGTCCGTGATTTGGAACGTTTTGAGAACGACACGGTAGTTACAATTGAAAGCCTCTTGGAAAGCGGTCTGATCAAGGCTGTTAAAGATGGCGTCAAGATTCTAGCAACGGGGGAACTGACAAAAGCACTGATCATTCGAATTGACAAAGTCAGCCCAGCCGCGGCCAAGAAGATTGTTGCGGCGGGTGGAAAAGTAGAGGTGGAATAGGATGATTGTGGATTCCGTGAAGAATGCGTGGAACGTTGCGGATCTCAGGAAAAAAATCGGTTACACCCTGCTGATGTTCCTGATCTTTCGTATCGGAGCACATATTCCAATCCCCTTTATTAATCATGATATATTGAAGGATATGCTTGGCTCTGGAGCTATGGCTAACTTTATGGACACGCTATCTGGAGGTTCCTTTAAAAGGCTGTCTGTGTTTGCGTTGAGTATTACGCCTTATATTACAGCTTCAATTATTCTTCAACTTCTGACAATCGTCATTCCCTCCCTTGAGCGGCTGTCCAAGGAGGGAGATTTTGGGCGCAAAAAGATCACACAGTATACGAGGTATAGTACCGTCGTTCTAGGCTTTATTCAAGCTTTCGGACTGACCTTCGGAATTCGAAGTGCTTTGAGCATTCCCAGCCCAGCTCTGCAATGGCCAATTTATCTACTCGTAGCCCTTGTTTTAACCGCAGGAACTGCGTTTTTGATGTGGCTTGGAGAGGCAATCACGGAGAAGGGAATCGGTAACGGCATCTCACTGATCATCTTTGCTGGAATTGTTTCACGTGTACCTGATGCAATTAAGTCTCTGTGGAGCATGTTAAGAGTCGGGGAGATCAATGTTTTGTCCATTATCGGGTTAATTCTGATCGTGATATTTATAACCGCAGGTGTTATTTATGTTCAGGAGGGGCAACGTCGCGTGTCGGTTCAATATGCTAAGAGGGTGGTCGGTCGGCGGGTGTATGGAGGACAAAGTAGCCATATTCCGTTGAAAGTAAACCAGGCTGGCGTTATCCCCGTCATTTTTGCCATTTCCTTGCTGGCGTTTCCCCAGACGATCGCAACTTGGGTTCCAACTTCAGGCTTTTCCAGATTTGTTGGCACATGGTTTAGCATGAATGGAAGCCTTACGTCGATCCCTTACCTGCTGGTTTACGGTGTGCTCATTATATTCTTTACTTACTTCTACACTGCTATTACCTTCAATCCAGTGGATGTAGCAGAAAACTTGAAGAAGTATGGAGGCTTCATACCTGGCCTTCGACCTGGTCGTCCTACGGCAGACTACTTGGCTAAAATATTAAGCCGTATTACGCTAGCCGGTGGCATATTTCTTGCTTTGATCGCAGTCTTACCGACACTAGTTATTGGACTCACAGGACTCAAGAACATCTATTTTGGTGGAACATCCTTACTGATCGTAGTTGGGGTTGCGCTCGAGACGATGAAACAAATTGAATCCCAACTTATGTCGAGACATTATCAAGGTTTTATGAAATAAAGAGGAGGAAGAGATATGAAAATTATATTAATGGGTGGCCCAGGGGCAGGAAAAGGGACGCAGGCTAGTCCACTTGTAGAAAAATTTAGTTTTCCCCATATTTCGACGGGAGACATGTTTAGAGCAGCCATTAAAAATGGTACGGAACTAGGGCTAAAGGCTAAGTCATTTATGGATGCCGGAGGTTTAGTTCCAGATGAAGTGACAATTGGGATTGTTGCGGAACGTTTAGCAATGCCGGATTGTGCCGATGGTTTTCTCCTTGATGGTTTCCCACGTACACTGGCGCAAGGGGTTGCGTTAGGTCAGATTTTAGACCGCCTGGGCATGAAACTTGATGGTGTGATCAACATAGAAGTCGATGAAGCAGTGTTAATTCCTCGCTTGACCGGTCGTCGTGTCTGCCGCAAATGTGGAGCATCGTATCACATGATCTTTAACAAACCTGAAAAAGAAGGGGTTTGCGGTCAGTGTGCGGGAGAACTTTATCAACGCACAGATGACAACGTCGAAACTGCTCAGAATCGTTTGAGCGTCTATAATAAGCAAACTCAACCTTTAATCGATTTTTACCAAGAGCAAGGTTTGGTCAAGCGAATTAATGGCGATCAACCCATTGATCAGGTCTTTGCGGATATTCTTAAGGCCTTAGGCTAATCAGCATGATTGAGCTGAAGAATGCGAAACAATTGGACCGGATGCGTAAGGCGGGGCGAATCGTAGCTGAGACACTCGCCCTAATGCGCGAGCTTGCTAAGCCCGGTATTACAACACTCGAATTGGATCGCACGGCTGAGGATTATATTCGTGCCCAGGGTGCCATACCAGCGTTTAAAGGATACAATGGTTTCCCAGCGACGCTGTGTACCTCTGTAAACGAACAAGTAGTTCATGGAATACCAGGTTTAAGGTATTTAGAATCTGGGGATATTATTAGTATTGATTGCGGTGCGCTCATAGATGGGTATTTTGGAGATGCGGCTGTAACTTTACCAATTGGAGAAGTTGGTGAAGATCACCAGAAACTTTTACGAGTGACTGAAGAGTCCCTGACGTTAGGTATAGCACAAGCGAAGTTAGGCAATCGCCTTTACGACGTTTCTTATGCGGTCCAAACTCACGTGGAAGCTAACAGGTTTTCTGTCGTGCGTGATTATGTTGGGCACGGAATTGGAAGAGCCATGCATGAGGATCCCCAGATCCCTAATTTTGGCAAGCCCGGTCGAGGACCACGACTCGAGGTAGGTATGGCCTTGGCTATTGAACCCATGGTAAACATGGGTACGTATGAAGTGCAGACGTTAAAGGATCACTGGACTGTGGTTACGAAAGATCGCCGACCATCGGCCCATTTCGAACACACAGTTGCGATTACGGAAAATGGCCCAGAAATTCTAACTCGTTGTTAGGTACCTAGGCATTGCGATTGTCAGAGGAGGGGTGAATAAATATGTCAAAAGAAGACGTTATTGAAGTTGAAGGTAAGGTCTTGGAGCCACTGCCCAATGCCATGTTCCAGGTTGAATTAGCGAATGGACACAAGGTTTTGGCGCATGTCTCAGGGAAGATTCGCATGAATTTTATCCGGATTCTTCCGGGAGATCGGGTCACAGTGGAGCTTTCCCCCTATGACCTGTCCCGAGGAAGAATCACATACAGGTTTAAGTAAACACCAAAGGGAGGGATTACGGTGAAAGTAAAGCCTTCTGTCAAAAAGATCTGTGAAAAATGTAAGATTATTCGTCGCCATGGAAACGTCATGGTCATTTGTGAAAATCCGAAACACAAGCAAAGACAAGGCTAAAAGTTTCGGTTGCGCGGCTGATTGAAGGGTATCCTTCAATGCACCGATTTTATATTGATACGGAACTGAAATAGTTGGGGGTGTAAATTTTAAATGGCACGTATCGCTGGAGTTGACTTACCGCGCGAGAAACGTTTAGAGATTGCCTTAACCTATATTTTTGGGATTGGGCTACCTACTTCACATAAGATCCTCGCCAAATCGGGCGTAAGCCCGGATGTCAGAGTGCGTGACTTGTCAGAAGACGAAGTCAGCAAGCTTCGAGAAGTTATTGATAAAGAGTTTAA
>LOEW01000092.1 GCA_001516045.1 Desulfosporosinus sp. BRH_c37 | reverse complement strand
GACGATAAGCGGACGAGCTTATCGCCACACTGCAACTCATTACGCATACTCCTGCAGTGTGGATTTGGCAAAGAGCGACGCGCACTTGCAGAGAAGCCCAGAGGTTACGCGTTTTAGCCTTAGCGACAAGCGAATAGCAATGGATCACGATAGTCTCCAGTGACGATAGTCTCCTGTGGAGAGTATCGCCGAAGCAGTGATCCCCATAGTATACATACCTGCGTAGGATGAGTATCGCCGAAGCAGTGATCCCTAAAGAAATACTTATCGGCGTAGGATGTGCGAACGTGCTAAGACACTGACTATCTCCCCCTTTTACCCTCCCTGTAAAAATGCTATAATTCGGGTGGTAGATTAGGACGATGGGGAGAAGGGGTCAGTACTAATGTCATCAACCAACCGTACAATCGTGAAAGCGGCCGGATTTTTAATGGCGGCCCAATTGGTTTCACGACTTTTAGGTTTTTTGCGCGAAACACTGATTGCTGGTTTTTATGGCCAAGGTAGTGCCACGGATGCTTATAATGCTGCGTTTATTCTTCCGGATTTATTATATTGGTTACTTGTTGGCGGTGTTTTAAGTGCCGCTTTCATTCCGGTTTTCTCTGAATACATAGCCAAAGGGAAAGAAGATGAGGGCTGGCAAGTAGTCAGCTCGGTCGTGAATTTGATCTTTCTTACTCTTGGAGTACTGATATTTATTGGGCTTATCTTCACACCCCAATTTCTCCGTCTGATGGTTCCGGGGTTTGAGACAATTGGAAATATTGGGTTGACTATCAACTTGACTCGAATTCTCTTAATACAGCCTTTGTTCATGGCCGTGAGCGGGTTGATTATGGGAGTTTTGAATTCTTACAAAGTTTTTTGGCCTTCCGCCTTGGGGACAGTTCTCTATAACGCGTGTATTATCTTTTTTGGGACTATTCTAGCAAACCCTGCTGAACCGGATAGTATTTCTGGTTTTGCAGTAGGGGTCGTTGTGGGAGCATTTGCAAGTTTTGCAGTTCAAATCCCAGCGTTGCGAAAGGTGGGGGTGCGTTATTATCCGATCATTGATTGGCACCATCCAGGCGTCCAGCGAATCGGGGCTCTTGCTGTGCCGATTATCATCAGTTATTCACTTAATCAAATTCAGGTGGCGGTCAATAACAACTTTGGATCCTTACTGCTCCCGGGAAGTATCACAGCAGTTTGGTATTCTTATCGTCTTTTCCAACTGCCGGTGGGAATTTTTGCCTTAGCAATTGCCGTAGCTACCTTTCCGACCATGACGGAACAAGCAGCTTTAAAACAATGGGATAAACTCCGCCAAACGATATCTAGCGCTATTCGAATGGTTATTTTTATTACGCTTCCGATTTCGGTGGGTATGATTGTTTTGCGCTATCCCTTGATTCGCGTCTTGTTTCAACATGGCCAATTTACGGCTAAGGACACCTTAACCATGGCCATCCCGTTATTATATTTTGCGGTTGGGATTTCTTCACAGTCCGTGATCCAGATCCTTCCGCGGGCTTTTTATGCCCTTCAGGATACGTGGACACCGGTGATTCTGGGGATTATTTCCATGGTGATTAATATCATCGCCATGTTTTTTTTAATTGGACCGCTTGCTCACGGGGGGCTAGCTTTTGCCACGACCATTGCTGCTTTCGTGAACATGATTATGTTGTTTTATGTGCTGCGTCAGCGTTTAGGGCGAATGGACGGCTGGGCAATGTTTTGGACAAGCGTAAAATCCTTGGTCGCTTCGCTTTTAATGGCGGGTGTAATCTGGGAGTGGAGTGAATGGCTGACTTCGTTGATCGGTATTCGTACGTTGGCTTCAATGATCGTCCTGGTGTCAGGAACAGTAATTGGAGTTATTGCCTTTGCTGGAATGGCGAAGCTTTTGAGAATGGATGAGTTTAAGCAGGCAATGGGTTTGGTAAACCGCAGGATCGAAACGCGCTAGGACAACGAAATAACTGTATCTCTTAACTACTCAGATCTAACTTCTAAGTATCTTGATTATAACTAATAAAACTAAAACTGCCGAACGACTAAACTACTGTGAAGGAATTGAGTGTACTTGCACCAAATAGAACAAACTGCTATTAGAACTCAAGAGGCATCCCCAGCGATTTCAATTCAAGCACTACAAGCGAGTCTGCAGCGCCTTCGAAGTCGTGAAAAGCTATTTAACTATACTTGGATCGCGTTACTGCTCAAATCAATCTTCTTTTTAGGCTTAGTAAACAGTGATGGGGTTCACTTTAACTTAATTAAGGCATTTCAACTGTTCACCAATCAACCATTTTTTATGATTTATATTTCTTTTGAAGTTGCCTTGCTTAGCCTTACTTTTCTGATGAGCGGTAAGCTTCATTACTGGACGTTAGTGATCCTTAATCTTTTTCTATCGTTTGTTATGATCGTGGACTTAATGAATTTTAGGGCATTTGGTAATTTCCTTTCGGTTTATACGTTATTCCAATCGTCTAATTTAGACAATCTATCGGCGAGCATTATTTCGATGTTACGGCCGGTCGATCTAGTGTTTGGGCTTGATATTATGTTGTTTATGTTGGTTGGATATAAAGTTGCGCCAAGGTTTAAATCCGCTGTACGCAGTTTTCCGATTTTCTTTATGTTGATTCTTTCTTCATTAAGTTATATCTTCGTCAATTATCTAGTGGTCGACGTCTTAAACAAAAATACTCAGTATTTCTTGTTTGAGCGCTCTTGGTCACCGAACCAGACTATGTCAAACCTCTCCCCTCTAGGGTATCATCTCTTTGATACGTATAATTACTGGGAAGATAGTAAACCATTTACCCTAAGTGTTGAGGATAAACAGCGAGTCGAGGCTTGGTTTTTAAATAAAACAGAGAACCTCCCCCTGAATAACTATTTCAACAAGTTTCAAGGGAAAAACTTAATAATTCTACAAGTAGAGTCTCTTGAAAACTTCGTAATCGGGAAGCGGGTCAATGGCCAAGAGATTACACCTAACTTGAATCGACTCTTGAACAATAGCTTGTATTTTTCCAATTACTATGAGCAAATATATAATGGCACGAGTTCGGATGCTGATTTAATGACCAACACTTCGGTTTATCCGGTGCGTCAGGGGTCTACTTTCTTCCGTTTTCCTGGTAATACGTATAATTCGTTGCCGAAAATACTAGAAAGTCATGGTTACCAGACCTTAGCTATCCATCCCGACAAGGGGGGGTATTGGAACTGGCGTCAAGCTCTCACCGCGATTGGATTTCAAAGGACAATTGATGAAGGCTATTTTCAGATGGACGAAAGGATCGGCTTGGGTATTAGTGACGGGAGTTACCTTAGGCAGGTCGGGTCGGTGATTAAGGAGCAAAAACAACCTTTTTACACATTTCTTGTTACACTTACCAGCCATGCCCCGTTTGATTTACCGATCCAATATCGTGGCTTGAACTTAGACTCAGTCTTAGAAGAATCTAAGTTGGGAGGTTATTTTCAGAGCATACATTACACTGACCAACAAATTGGGGCTTTTATCGAGAAGCTGGACAAGGACGGATTATTAGACAATACGGTCGTTGCACTGTACGGCGATCACACTGGAGTGCATAAGTTTTATGATGATGAAATTAAGCAACTGAAGAACCCAGAAAGCTGGTGGTTTGAGGGATATAACCAAATACCGTTAATTATCTATTCAAGGGGGATGACGGGCGAGGAAATAAAGACAATTGGTGGGCAAATTGATATATTGCCTACGTTGGCCTATCTCATGGGGGTAGATCGTAAAGACTATGAGAGCACGGCAATGGGCCGCAATCTCCTGAATACAAAGAAGAATTTTGCGGTTTTATCAAGTGGGCAACTGGTCGGGAGTTCTCCCACAGATAAAGATCGAGAAGAGGCCGAGCATGGAATAGGAATTGCTGATGAAATTATTCGGAGCAACTACTTTGGACTTAAGTAAGCGCCCAACTCGAAATCAAGAAGGGGTATTGTTAACAACACCATTCAGTCGCGCCATTAATGAATACAGTATTTCGAGCAATAAGGGATGTTTTATATAGTGACAAACGGTAAATTATCAGGTACTATAGTGAATATCACTTAGTGATAAAAATTAGTGATAAACATTCGGCAACGAAGCCGTCAAGATGTCTTTATGATATCTGGCGGCTTTTTTATGTTGCTACTGGAGGGAGGGTATATCTTGAAAGGTCCTATTATGGAAAAAGTGAAACCTTCCTTAGAACGCTCAGCCTTACTATTAGCTATGACTGAGACACGAGAGGAAGAGGATAAGCTTAAAAGGTCCTTATTTGAATCATTTAACCTTCGGTGTGGCGTGACGGAACTCGGAGGAACTGTATCTAATCTTCAACATACTGGAAAACTAACGAGTTCAGTAATGGCAACAGCGTTTAATACGGGTGTCATTCCTAAAGAAGATCGGAAGATTCACGCGCTTATCCATGCAACCTTAGAAGCCAGCAACAGTATTTTTATTCATACGAATAGTAATGCCAGTTTTGCTCTTAAAATTGGCTTAACGACGGACTCCGAATGGATTGCGGTAGCAATTTATGGTCGTTCTTCCCTTCATCCCCTCGTAGAGCACGCTCGGGTTGGATTAGGAGTCATGCATCTTTGATTAGAGTAAGTTAAGAGTACCAATTATAGTGTGATTAAGTATCAAGTGATCCAAATCGTAAGACTCCCACTTCTACAAGTGGGAGTGGTACACCTTATTCTGCTTCGGTGACGATAGTCTCCAGTGGAGAGTATCGCCGAGCCGCCTTTCCCAATAGAAACACTTAACGGCGAAGGAGGTAGAGTCCCCCACCGAAGACTCGATGTTCAACTTTAGTTGAACGAGTTCACTAGAGTGATAGAGTGCGAAAAGTGCCAAAG
The DNA here is from genome assembly GCA_001516045.1 of Desulfosporosinus sp. BRH_c37. Taxonomy (GTDB): domain Bacteria; phylum Bacillota; class Desulfitobacteriia; order Desulfitobacteriales; family Desulfitobacteriaceae; genus Desulfosporosinus. Next base: position 20,576 of record LOEW01000092.1, on the reverse strand, counting down.
TTGTCTAATATTATTTAGAAATTCAACTTCATAACCGGGCACCAAATCTATGGCGATTTGGAGCGGAAAAGTGTTTTAGAGAGCCCTTAATTATTTAAATATTTAAGGCTCTCTTTGTCTTTTTCTTTATACCAATCAAGGGATGCATAACGATGGCGTTTTATGGAAGGAGTGATGCCCAATATATATGGTAAAAAGCAAAAATCAAAACCACATCCGAAATCAAATTATCCGAATAAAGGAAGGAGAATCATCTTATGAAAATTAATTTAAACAAAGGACTTATAACTAAAGCTACATTGCTTGGAGTGATTACACTTATACTGCTGGCCATACCCTCAGTAGCCTTGGCCGATGAACCTACCGCTCAAAGTAATGCGGTGGCTATTGACACAGTTTGGACCCTAATTTCTGGTTTTCTGGTTTTCTTTATGCAAGCAGGTTTTGCCATGGTGGAAACGGGATTTACCCGGGCTAAAAATGCTGGCAACATCATTATGAAGAACTTAATGGACTTTGCGGTAGGTTCTTTAATCTACTGGGCTGTAGGATTTGCAATCATGTTCGGTGTCGATTATGCTGGATTATTCGGCACCACTGGTTTTGGAACTACAGGTAATTTCGAACATTTGGGTTTATCCATTCCCATCTGGGCCTTCCTACTTTTTCAAACTGTCTTTGCGGCTACTGCAGCCACCATTGTTTCCGGTGCTATGGCCGAGAGAACAAAATTTGCTTCTTACATCATTTACAGTGTCGTGATTAGCGCTTTGATTTACCCTGTAGTCGGTCATTGGATCTGGGGAGGCGGCTGGTTACAACAACGTGGTATGATTGATTTTGCTGGTTCCACCGTTGTGCACTCTGTTGGTGGTTGGGCAGCCCTTATCGGTGCCTTACTGATCGGACCGCGCATTGGCAAGTACACTAAAGAAGGCAAGGCAAACGGTATCCCCGGCCATAGTATTACCCTCGGTGCTCTGGGAGTATTCATTCTCTGGTTTGGCTGGTTTGGTTTTAACCCTGGTAGTACCTTATCCGGCACCACTCCTGACATCGGTAAGATTGCAGTAAATACTAACCTAGCTGCTGCTGCTGGAGCAACTATGACTATGATCTTTACTTGGCTGAAATATAGAAAGCCAGATGTATCCCTTACTTTGAACGGAGCTTTGGCAGGGCTAGTAGCTATCACAGCTGGGTGTAACGCTGCCAATCCAGTCGGCTCTGCTATAATTGGTGCGATGGCAGGAATCTTGGTTGTCCTCTCCGTTGAGTTTATTGACAATGTGCTCAAAATTGATGACCCCGTCGGTGCTATTTCTGTCCACGGTGTCTGTGGTGCTTTTGGAACTGCCATGGTCGGCTTCTTTGCAGTGGACGGCGGATTGTTGTATGGTGGTGGAACCTCCTTACTCATTACCCAGCTGATTGGCATTGCTTCAGTTTTTGTCTGGACAGCGGGCACCGCCGTCATTCTATTTGGAATCATTAAAGCATCTATTGGCCTCCGGGTAACCTCGGAAGAAGAAGTGATTGGTCTGGATCTTGGAGAACATGGTATGGAGGCCTATGCTGGATTCGAAATGAAAGCTCCTTCTGTCAATGTATAGAGATGGGCATCTTGCTAATCCAGAGTTGTTTTACTAACTTCTACTGGTGAATAGCTTATCTTGTGTAATTATCAGTCTAAGGATGGCTAATAAGATAGGGGGATTTTCTATGAAGAAGATTGAAGCAATTATCCGCCCTGTTAAGTTAGATGAAATAATGGTTGCTTTAGCGGTCGCAGGAATCCTGGGTATTACAATTAGTTATGTTCATGGATTCGGTCGTCAAAAAGGGTACACCCTAAATTGCCGAGGGCGAGAAGTTAATTTGTATTTGTTGTCTAAAGTCAAACTACAAATCCTAACCGCTGACGAAAGGGTGGAAGAAGTTATTGGGATTATCGATAAAATTGCGCACACTGGTCAGATCGGAGATGGTAGAATATTTGACCAAAACGTGGATGAAGTGGTAAGTATCCGTACCAGCGAGCAGGGTGAACTAGCAATTAGGGTATAGATAGACAATTTCATAACCGGGCACCAAATCCATTGGTGATTTGGAGCGGAAAAGTGTGTTTTAGAGAGCCCTTGATAATACGAAATTAAGGGCTCTCTTTGTCTTTTTATAATTAAAGGAGGTGATGCGGTGACATATATTCTACTAGCGGAAAGAATAGCTTTTTGTCCAGCACAATTTAACCCAAATTTAAAGGAGGATGGACTAGATGAAAATGATTAGAGCAATTGTAAGACCAGATAAAACAGAGATCGTCGCTGAGGCTTTAGCAAAGGTGGGAATGCCGTCGCTAACAAAAATGCACGTCTTTGGGCGTGGTAGGACAAAGGGAATTCGGATTGGGGATGTGGTTTATGATGAGTTTCCTAAGACTCTTCTTCTCTTAGTCGTGGAAGATGAAAAGCTGGATGAAGCTATTTCGGTAATTCTCGAAAGCGCTAAAACCGGAACCATGGGTGATGGCAAGGTCTTTGTGACCGAAGTAGAAGAAGCGTACACCGTGAGTAAAGGGACAAAGGGGTTGTAGAAATGAAGGAAATAATAATCTTTGTTCGACGCCATAAAGTACCCGAAACAAAGAAAGCTTTTGAGGATGCGGGTTTTCCTGCTCTGACAATTCAAAGTGTTGAGGGTCGCGGGAAGCAGGGCGGAATTGGAGGATGGGCTGCTGAAGTTGACCCTGAATTAAATGCCGTTATGAGTGAAGAGCTGGCTGATGAGACGAGATTTAATTGGATTCCTAAACGGATGTTAACGATTGTGGTGCAGGATGATCAAGTTGAAGAAGTAGTAGCTGTGATTATTAAAGCGAATCAGACTGGGCACGTTGGCGACGGCAAGATATTTGTAATCCCCTTAAAAGAAGTTGTTCGCGTTCGCACAGGGGAAACCGGAGCTCAAGCAGTTATTTAGATTCAAGTAAGTTGGATGTTGATTTAAAGGAGTGTATTTACATGAGGCAAATCGCAATATATGGCAAAGGTGGTATCGGAAAATCGACGACAACCCAAAACACTGTCGTCGCCCTAGCGGAAATGGGGAGGAAAGTTACGATTGTTGGCTGTGACCCTAAAGCAGATGCCACGCGCTTGATTCTACACAGTAAAGCGCAAACGACAGTTATGGACTTAGCCCGCGAAAGAGGGACTGTCGAAGATTTAGAGCTGGATGAGGTTTTAGTGGAAGGGTATTTGGGCGTTAAATGTGCAGAATCTGGGGGGCCAGAACCGGGAGTCGGCTGTGCTGGTCGTGGGGTAATCACAGCTATTAACTTTCTAGAGGAAAATGGTGCTTATTCTGAGAATACAGATTATGTCTTCTACGATGTTTTAGGTGACGTTGTTTGCGGCGGGTTTGCCATGCCGATTCGTGAGAATAAAGCCAAGGAGATCTATATTGTAACTTCTGGAGAAATGATGGCCATGTATGCAGCCAACAATATTTCGAGAGGAATCTTAAAATATGCGCAAACTGGGAGCGTTCGTCTGGGTGGCTTGATTTGTAACAGCCGTAAAACAGACAAAGAACTTGAATTAATTGAAGCCTTGGCCAAAAAAATAAATACTCAAATGATTCACTTCATCCCCCGGGATAACGAGGTACAACGCGCTGAAGTTCGTAAAATGACAGTTATTGAATATAACTCAACCCATGCTCAGGCAGATGAGTATCGAGCATTAGCCAAAAAAATTGAGAATAACACTATGATGACCATCCCGACTCCGCTTTCGATGGATGAATTAGAAGCCTTAATGATGGAATTCGGGATCTTGGATATGTAGATTCTCTAAAATGATAGAGAACTATACAGAAACGAGGGAGGACAGCGTAATGAGCATACAAGAGACCAAGGACTTTAGAAAAAAAGTCAGGGAAGAAGTGCTGGAAGTTTATCCGGAAAAGGCCAAAAAAAATCGGAGCCAACACATTGCGGTCAAAGATAGTGAATGTGCAGGTTGCGCAGTCAAATCCAATTCGAAAACAGTTCCGGGTATCATGACCGCACGGGGGTGTGCCTATGCAGGGGCTAAAGGGGTTGTTTGGGGTCCGGTCAAAGATATCGTGCATATTTCCCATGGACCTGTAGGGTGTGGTTATTATTCTTGGGGTAACCGCCGGAATTTAGCCGAAGGAGAAATCGGCGTTGACAATTTTGTGCCCTTTTTATTTACTTCGGATTTCCAAGAAAGCGATATCATTTACGGTGGAGACAAAAAACTGGAGAAAATAATCCACGAGGCTGTTGGGCTTTTTCCGAACGCTAAAGGGATCTCTGTTCTCTCAGAATGTCCTGTCGGATTGATCGGAGATGACATTGAAAGTGTCGCTCGCCGCCTGAGCTCAGAGATAGAACTCCCCATCATCCCGGTTCGTTGTGAGGGTTTTCGAGGAATAAGCCAATCCCTTGGTCATCATATTGCCAATGATGCGATTCGAGATCATTTGTTGGGAAAAGGACCCGGTCGAGAAGTGGGGCCGTACGACATTGGAATTATAGGTGATTATAATATTGGTGGAGATGCTTGGGCTAGTAAAAAACTGCTTGAAGAAATCGGTTTAAACGTTGTCAATATTTGGACAGGTGACTCCACGCTAGAAATGTTGCAAAACGGACATCTCGTCAAGCTTAATTTAATCCACTGTACCAGAAGTATGAACTATATTGTCACCCACATGGAAAACACTTACGGAACACCATGGCTGGAATTCAACTTCTTCGGACCCACTAAAGTCAAAGAATCTCTCCTTAAAATTGCTGCTCAATTTGATGATATTATCATGGAAAATGCCAAAAAGGTCATCGAGAAATATGAAGCGCAGATGGCGAAGGTGATTGAGTTCTATAGGCCGCGCTTAGAGGGGAAAAAGGTCATGCTTTATATTGGCGGCCTTCGTCCCAGACATATGATAGGATCTTATGAAGATTTAGGTATGGAGGTCATTGGTACGGGCTACGAATTTGCTCACAATGAAGATTATGAGAGAACTATTGAGAACTTAAAAGATGGAACTCTAATTTATGACGATGTCTCAGCTTATGAAATGGAGGAGTTTGTAAAAAAACTCAAACCTGATTTAGTCGGATCTGGTATCAAAGAAAAATATGTCTTTGAAAAAATGGGTCTTCCTTTCCGTCAAATGCATTCCTGGGATTATTCCGGTCCTTATCAAGGATTTGAGGGATTCCCGATTTTTGCTAGGGATATGGATGCAGCCATTAACAGCCCTACCTGGAAATCAATCAAAGCCCCTTGGACGAAATAAATTGGGCAGAAAGGATGTCTCACATGAAAACTTGTACTAAGGCAACAAAAGCTTGGCTAAATACTACGGAATACCGAGAAAAGAATTTTGCCCGTGAAAAATTGGTCATCAATCCGGCCAAAGCATGCCAACCCCTTGGTGCCTTGCTTTGTACCTTAGGGATTGAAGGATGTTTGCCCTTTACCCATGGTTCACAAGGCTGCACTGCCTATTTTCGCAGCACTTTAACCCGCCATTACAGAGAGCCCATATCAGCAGTTTCAGATTCTATGACCGAGGATTCGGCCGTCTTCGGCGGACAGAATAATCTCATTGAGGGCTTAAAGAATGCTTATACAGTTTACACCCCCAAAGTGATCGCGATCTTCACAAGCTGTATGGCTGAAGTTATTGGGGACGATATCAAATCTTATGTAGGTAATGCCAAAGAACAAGAGGCAATTCCCCAAGATTTTCCGGTGGCACTGGCCAACACTCCGAGCTTTAAGGGTTCGCATATAACAGGGTACGACTCAATGCTCAAAGGCCTCATTGAATGCTTAGCTACGCCTAGGCAGGAGGATAAAATTAACGACAGACTCTATGTTGTCCCGGGTTTTGACACTTATCCTGCCAATCTTCGTGAATATAAACGACTTCTCAAAGTTATGGATACACCCTATACCCTTTTACCCGACTATAGTGATGTGGTGGATGCTCCTAATCTTGGTACCTACGAATTATACCCTGGAGGAACCTCCCTATCAGAAATGAACGATGCTTTAAATGCTAAGAGTTTCTTATGTCTCCAAACTTATTCAACGCCGACAACCAGTAAGTATCTGGCTAGTAAGGCAGTTCCTGTCGAAACGATTTCCATGCCCATTGGAATCGCTGCAACGGACAATTTTGTACAATCCGTGGCCAAATTCACTGGTAAGGACGTTCCTGAGGAAATTACCCTTGAACGGGGACGTACCATCGATGCCATGACGGATGCCCATCAATATATTCATGGTAAGAAATTTGCCCTGTTTGGTGATCCAGATGTTCTGATAGGACTCATCTCATTTCTGCTTGAAATGGGTGGAGAACCGGTCCATATTGTATGTACTAATTCCACTCCATTATTTAAGAAAGCCATGGAAAGTTTGTTGGCGTCAAGTCCTTACGGTCAAGGAGCCACACTCTATGCTGGCAAAGACCTTTGGCACCTCCGATCTCTTCTGGTCACGGAACCAGTGGATATGTTAATCGGTGACTCCCATGGTAAGTGGGCTGCACGTGATGCTAATATTCCGCTGGTCAGAGTAGGTTTCCCCATCACGGATCGGGTAAATCTCCACCGTTATCCCATAGTTGGGTATTCCGGTGTTATTAACTTAATAACCATGATTGTCAATACGTTTCTGGAGGAAGTCGATAGGAGCTCCCCAGAGGCATACTTTGAAATGATGCGATAGAACGGAGGGGAGCTTCATGTTTACCAATCTTACAAAATTGGATCTAAAAGATAAACCTTGTTTGTCGGAGGCGGGTTCACCTAAATTATGCATGAAGGCCCTGCCCGGCGAAGGCGCAGAACGAAGTTGTGCTTATGACGGAGCTCGCGTTGTGCTGATGCCCATTACGGATGTTGCTCACCTTGTTCATGGACCGATTGCTTGTGCCGGAAACTCTTGGGATAACCGAGGAGCTCGCTCCTCCGGTTCCCAACTGTTCAGACGGGGGCTGACCACAGATATCATGGAAAATGACGTGATTTATGGTGGAGAGAAAAAACTGAAAGAGTCGATCTTGGAAATCGCCGCTAGACATGATCCAAAGGCAATTTTCGTCTACGCAACCTGTGTCTCCTCGCTTATAGGAGACGACGTCGACAAGATTTGCCAAAAAGCGGAAGCCGAACTGACCATTCCGGTTATTGCAGTGAATTGCCCAGGCTTTTTGGGGGACAAAAACATCGGAAATCGGATTGCTGGGGAGGTTCTATTTGATCGAGTTATTGGCACAGGGGCGGGTTCTGACGAGAAAATACCCCTTGCCATTAACTTAATTGGAGAATATAACATCGCCGGAGATCTTTGGGGAGTATTACCTGACTTGAAAAACTTAGGGATCACGCTCCAAACAGCAATAACTGGGGATGCCAAATTTGATGATTTACGTTCAGCTCACCGTGCAAGCCTTAATGTGCTAATCTGTTCCAAGAGTTTGACCAATTTAGTTCGGAAAATGGAAATCCGCTATGGAATACCCTTTACGGAGGGTTCGTTCTACGGAATTCATGACACCTCTGAAACGCTAATCAAGATTGCTAAAGCTCTGGGTGACCCTGAACTGCTGGAACGTACGCAGGAGTATGTTAAAAAGAAGGAGGAAGAAACTCGCCTGACCATTGCGGGATATAGAAAGTTACTGGAGAATAAACAAGCCATCTTGTTTACAGGTGGGGTTAAAACCTGGTCGATGGTTTCGACTTTGGCTGAATTAGGGATCAACATCTTAGCTGGTGGAACCCAAAACTCCACACCCGAAGATTTCCAACGCATGAAAGAACTGATGGATCCTTCCGCTCAGATTATTGAAGATACCAGCTCGGCAGGCTTTTTGAAAATTATTGCTGAGAAGAAACCGGACCTGATCGTGGCCGGAGGAAAAACCAAATATCTGGCGCATAAGACGAGCACACCCTTTTTGGATATCAACCACGGTCGAAAACTACCCTATGCTGGTTATCAGGGCATGATTACCTTTGCCGAAACCTTAACGCGTACGGTGCTGAGTCCAGTTTGGGGGCTTTTAAAGCAGGAATTCCCCCCGAAAGAGGGTGAACAAGATGACTAAAACAAGACATTATGAGGGAAACCCGCAGAAAAACAGCCCTGCTCTAGGGGCGACTCTTGCTTACCTTGGCGTCAATGGACTTTTAGCCTTACTCCATGGTTCTCAGGGGTGTTCTTCGTTTATTCGTTTACAGATTTCCAGACACTATAAGGAACCGATTCCCCTCAATTCGACGGCCCTGTTAGAGGACTCGGTTATTTTTGGAGGCTGGGAACATCTTAAACAAGGAATTGCTGTGGCAGCAGATAAATACAAACCGCAAATTATCGGCGTGATGAGCTCTGGTCTAACAGAGACCTATGGCGACGATATGGTTAGCGCCTTGGCTAGTCTGCGCTCAGAAAGGCCGGATCTCAAAGATTTGCCAGTTGTCCTAGCCAGCACACCTGATTATATAGGTTCTATGCAAGAAGGTTATCAGCGGACGGTAGAGGCTCTGATTACCACCTTGGCAGGGCATCCAAGCAAGACGTTTAACCAATCGGTCTCTAGTTCTAACGAAGATCCTGCCCAATACATCGCTTTAATACCAGGTTGTCATCTAGATCCAGGTGATGTCGATGAACTCAAAGAGTTAGTCATGGCCTTTGGCTTTCAGCCGATTACGATCCCCGATCTTTCAATGTCGCTGGATGGGCATGCTGAACTTGAAGCTGCCCCTGTGGTTCAGGGCGGAACTAGGTTAGAAGACTTTCAGCGTTTAGCAAAATGTAGAGCTTACCTATCTTTTGGACTGAGTATGGAGAAGGCGGGAGAAATGCTTGAGCAAACCTACGCAATACCTCATTATAATTTTCCTTCTTTAACTGGCATCAAGGCAAGCGATACGTTCGTATTAACACTAGCTAAGCTCTCAGGTAAGCCGATTCCTGAGAAGCTCCTCAGGCAAAGAAGCCGCTTGCTGGATACGCTGGCCGACTTTCATGACCAACTAGGCGGCCTGAAAATAGCGATCGCTTTGGAGATGGATCTGTTGTATAGTTTAGCCTCCTGTTTGGTGGAGGTAGGTGCTGAGCTTTCAGTGGCCTTGGCAGCCTCTCAGGCAGGGATTAACAAATTATCCCTACCAATCCCAATCGAAGTAGGAGATTTAGAAACCCTCGAGGAACGAGCGGGTCAGAGTACGTTAATTATTGCCAATTCGAATGGTCGGCAAGCCGCAGGGTTGCTTAAACTTCCCCATTTAAGAGCGGGCTTGCCAGTCTTTGATCGGGTCGGCTACCCTCAAAAACGCTGGATTGGCTATGAAGGGACTCAACAATTTCTCTTTGACACCTTGAATTCGTAAGTTTAGAAGAAAGTTCACTAAGTCGTTAGGCCCTTTTCAAATGAAATACTAAGAATGCGGGAGATATCGAGAGATAGTCTTAAAATTGAGGGAGGGTACAGGTATGCTTATAGCCTTTGCCAGTAGCGATGGCTTAACAATTGACTCGCATTTTGCCTCCGCCCCAGTGTTTGAGATGTATAAATTTACAGGGGGACCTCAAGGGATCATCCATACATCTCTATCCTCTGAAGACATGGCGGAATCAAATGATAAGGTCGATGTACGGATTAAAATGCTTAAAGAGTGTGCCATTGTCTATTGCACACAGATTGGAGGTCCTGCGGCAGCACGTTTAGTTCAAAGCGGTATTCATCCTTTGAAAGTACCTGTTGGTGCGCTTATCGAAGACGAACTTAATAAGCTTAATATATTATTCCTCTCCAAAAAACTACCCCCTTGGTTAAAAAAGAAAGTTGGAGAGGCCGCAGTTCAATAATCTTCTTTAGAACGTTTGAAACCCTTACGAAGGAGCATGGAAAAATGAGTGAAGTACTAATTTACAAGACCTTTGGCGGATTGCCTTGGACACCGCAGTTTGTGGAAGCGATAGATAGTGCCCTGTGTCTTGGGTGTGGGCGATGTGTGAAATTATGCGTGCGAAAATGCTTAGGGCTGGAAAGTTTTGAGGATGATGAAGGGACAGAACGGCACGTAGCAATAATTGCCAAGAAAGACCAATGCATCGGTTGCCAGGCTTGCGGCAGTATCTGCATACGCCACTGTTATACGTTTAAGGAAAAGTCAGCTTAACTATTGCGAAGCACAAAATCGATGCTCGATGTTCGAGGCACGAGGTTCGAGTGCATGTACGAGACTCCTAACGGTCATGGGAGGATCTAGTATCTCTGAAGCCTTGACTCATAGAGGACGTTCGAGGTGACCATTTTTCGAAGTAGGAGCCTGGAAAAAGATATCGAAAATACAAACGACTGGAGGGATTAAGATGCATAAAGAATGTACGCGAGGAAATATAAATAGCCCACACCTAAATCTTGGACATCCTTGTTTCTCAACAAAGGGGCATGGTAAAACCGGACGGATCCACTTGGCCGTAGCTCCGGGATGTAATATATCTTGTAATTATTGTGTGCGCAAATTTGATTGTGCAAATGAATCCCGTCCAGGTGTAACCAGTAGGGTACAAAGCTCAGAAGAGGCACTTCAAACAGTCAGGAAGGCAAAGGCATCTGATATTGGATCTAAACTTACCGTCGTAGGAATTGCCGGACCAGGAGAACCTTTAGCTAACCCTGCTACGTTTGAAACCTTGAGAGGGGTGAAAAAAGACTTTCCAGAGATGATCCTCTGTTTAAGCACCAATGGTCTTCTCTTGCCAGAAAAGATTGATGAATTAGTTGAGATTGGAGTGTCCCATGTTACGGTTACGCTTAATACTTTAGATGAGAAAATCGGCGCTATAATTTACAGTTACGTTCGCTGGGAAGGGAAAACTTTAATAGGTCCTGATGCCGCGCGGGTGTTGATTAAACAGCAACTCGACGGGATCACGTTGGCTTCAAAGGCTGGAATGACTGTAAAAGTTAACACTGTGCTTATTCCTGGTGTCAATGACCGGCTATTATACAGCTTGGGCGTGGAAATCAAGAAAAGAGGTGCGCATCTTCACAATATAATGCCCTTGATTCCGCAAGGAAAACTTGCGCATCTCACAGCTCCGACTAGAGAACATTTGACAAGTAGCCGTAGTAAGCTTGGCTTACTGCTACCCCAGATGACTCACTGTCAACAATGTCGTGCCGATGCAATTGGAGTGCTTTAATGATGGAAAGAGGATTTTTGGAGATGGAACAAAAGGTTTTGTTATGCGATACAACCTTAAGAGATGGGGAGCAAGCTCCTGGCGTTGCATTTGGCCTACATCAAAAGGAAATGATAGCTAGGGTCTTGGCGGATGCAGGAATTGATGAACTGGAAGTAGGCGTGCCTGCCATGAGTGGGTCTGAAACTAAAACCATTTCCCAATTAGTGGCCCTACAGTTACCCGTTCGTCTGATTACTTGGAATCGTGCCGTTTTGTCAGATCTTCAAGCAAGTTATAAGACGGGGGTCGAGGGAGTCGCCATTTCTATTCCCACCTCGGACCAACATATCAAGCACAAATTGAAAAAAGACCGGGCCTGGGTTCTTGATCAAATGGGACAATGTATCTTGAATGCCAAAAAAGAAGTTGGCTATATTGTTCTCGGTCTGGAAGATGCCAGTCGAGCAGAGTTTGCATTTCTAACGGAGGTATTAGCGGAGGCTGAGAAGCTAGGGGTGGACCGAGTGCGTTTTGCGGATACTACAGGAATTCTTGAGCCTCTGAAAGTGTTTTTAAGTCTACAAGAGTTAGTGCGTGTTTCTAAGCTTCCTTTGGAATTTCATGCCCATAACGATTTTGGCATGGCAACGGCTAATTCTCTGGCAGCGGTTCAAGCGGGTTTTAAAGCAATTAGTGTCACGGTTGGAGGAATTGGAGAAAGGGCCGGTAATGCCGCGCTCGAAGAAGTGGCTGTAGCGCTGAAATATAGTCTTCATCACGCAGTGCGATTCGACTTAAAACGTTTAAATTCCCTTTGCTTGATGGTGAGCTTAGCAACGGATCGCAAAATTCCTCGGGCCAAACCTATAATTGGTAAGGACGTTTTTACCCATACTTCTTCTATCCACATCGACGGTATTATGAAAGATTTTGAGAACTATCAAACCTTTCCGCCTGAAAGTGTGGGCAGGCAGTATTCGACTTCCTTTGGTAAATATTCGGGTCGTAAGACCATCTTGCGTTTGTTAAAAGCAAAAGGGATTGAATTTAAACAAGAAAATGTCGAGGATATTTTAATGAAGATCTTACATCAAACCAATCAGCTTAAAAGGCCCTTGGAGGAAAAAGATATCTTAAGAATCGTTGTAAGCGCATGCTAGAACAAAAAAGAAAGCCAAAAACCTTCTTCAAGCACATGTGCGTTGAAGAAGGTTTTTGGCTTTATGCCAGTATAACATGATGGTGCCAAAGGTGTACTGACCGAGCTGGGACTTGTGTGAGTCGCACAAGCATGAAACGATTAAGGCTGGTAAATGCATTAAGATACTATTAAAGAGCAGTTAAAAAGCAGTTAGGGGGAAAGACTGTGACTAATAAGATATTGAACCACTCGATTAGGAGAGCGAAACACTCTGACATCAGCGGTATGATTCGACTACTTAGGATTTTGTTTTCCATAGAAACCGATTTTATAATTGATGAGGGAACCCAACAAAGAGGTCTAGAAATGATGTTAGAGGATTGCACTAATAGATATATAATGGTAGCGGAGCTAAATAGTCAGATCATAGGAATGTGTACCGCACAGATTTTGGTTTCCACTGCCGAGGGCGGGATCGTTGCCTTAATCGAAGATTTGGTAGTCGGAGACGTCTATAGAGGGCAAGGGATTGGTAAGGAACTGCTATTAGCCATGGAAAGTTGGGCGGTTGCACGAGGGGTAAAGCGTTTGCAGTTATTAGCTGATCGTAACAATATACGGGCGTTGGAGTTCTATAAAAGAATGAGTTGGAAGTCGACGCAAATGATATGTTTAAAGAGAGGGACTTGTGAGGGCCTTATGTGACACAGTGCTCAGTGCTTACGACGCAGAGCAAACTAACCGTTCAAACTCCTAACATGGAGCGGGGTGCCCGCCATAAGCGCCATCCTTGGCGCTATGGCGGCAGCGCACGTCCTTGTGCGCTGCCCCGTATCTGGGGTCGGTCGCTTGAACGGAAGTTTGCTAATCTGCTTACGTAAAGACGTCGCGCTCGTGTGACACTGCGTCCTGGGCTGGGGACGGGGGCCAGCGGGGAACATGGAACGGCGCGTGCAAGTCGGGGACGGTTCATGACTTGCATTTTGACCCCATTATATTGCATCCTCAAGTGTTGTTAGCGCGGCATGGGGATTGCCATTCCCAGTCATTCCGCTGGCGGTCATCGTAGGCTCCTTCGTTTACCTAAAGTTCATATTTTGATTTCCTTTCAAGCAAACTTCTGAGAACTTCTAAGATTTTAGCTCATATGGGATAATTCAATATACCGATTTAAGTATCTATTTAAGCGATCATTTCACCTGTATATTACCAGTATCATAGAAGTCTCCTAATTGTGAGAAATACATTCAACCCTTGCATAGGTTTTAGGTAGGATGAAGAAAGAGTAAAGATATTCATATACTATATTCACACTTATTTATGGCTAAATATTATATATACATACATAAAAGAAGGATTTTCCAAATATTTATAGAACAAATAATAATGCATTTTAATTTTGTCTTGTGGAATCTTATTACAGCAAAAAAAATTATTTGGAGGTATATATAATATGTGCTTAGTTTTACAATCAGAAGTAATTCTTGCAAATGTTTTATCGAAAACTGATGAAGATTGTGGTGTTAATAGAGAAGACCTATTACTTTATTGTCTGGAGGTTAAAACGGAACTGGCTAAAATACAAGAATTATCTAATGAATATTTATATTTTGATTTAGATTGCCAATCCCTGAAAAATACTGTTTACAATTATGATAATTTATTTGTCCAAATGGGGAAAGAAATTTATGGTTATAAAAAAATAGACTCTGATTTTTTTAATTTAAGATTTAATAAGACTATATCAAATGTTCTGAATGAAGTTGCGATTAGTTATGCTCAAAAGTTGAATGAAAAAAAATTACTATGTAGTGCATTCTAGTTTTATAGATTAATCAAAATCTACCTAAGGTAGGTTTTTGTTTTATTATAGATATTCTGAATTGTTTGATAGGGAGATTTTGAAATGCGCAGTTGGAAACATAAGACATTTCGAGATAATGTTCATGGATATATAAAAATACCAATACCTTTTGTAAAGATAATCGATTCGGAGATTTTTCAAAGGTTAAGAAATATTGAACAAACAGGTATGAGAGTTCTTTATCCATCTGCAAGGCATGATAGATTCATTCATTCATTAGGAACATATTATCTAGGAGTTAAAGCTTTTAAAGCATTTAGAGAAAATGTTAAATTGTTTTACTCACAAAACTCTCAGAAAGAAAAAAATCATTATAACGTAATAGAAAATGAGAACTTAAATGAGAAATTTTGGGACAAGAATGAAGTTTTATTCTCAATTGCATGTTTGTTGCATGATTGTGGGCATGCACCCTTTTCTCATACATTTGAACATATTTATGATTTACAAAAGTGTAATGACAGTAGTAATAATTGCTTGCTAAATGTAGAATTATTACAAGAATATAATAGTGTCTCATTCAAAAATGATTTCGGACTAGAAGGAAAAGGTAAAGAACATGAGCGGATGAGTGCTTTTTTAGTTAAGCATATTTTTTATGACACAATATTAAATATCATTAGTGGAGAATTTGAAACGTGTTCTGACGAGGATATCGAATTTATTGCACGTATAATTATTGGTTGTAAATATGGGGCTATTGCAAATAAAGAAAACCAAATTAAAAACTGTATGATAGAGCTAATGAATTCAGAATCTATTGATGTTGATGGTCTTGATTATATTATAAGAGACTCAAAACTTTCTGGAGTTGATACTGTTTCAGTAGATACTCATAGGCTAATAAATTCTCTAACGATTGTTGAAAAAACTCATTTTAAAAATTGCAAGTTAAAAGATTTAGAGTTTAACCATGTATTGCTTAATGCAGAACTACAAGGAACATTGAATGGAAATATTTTTGGTGGTATCTTCGCAGAAGATTTTGAGGGTTCGATTAAAGGTCAAATATGCATAAGTGGTAGGGCAAGGATTGCCAACTCATTAAATTTTAATGGAGGCTATGTATTAATTAACTTAGCTCCTTGTAAAACAATACCAGAAACCGTAGACATAGTTAATATTGAACTAGAGACCAACCTTTCCAACTATATTGATTTAGAATCTGCAAAATTTAAAAGTTTAGATAGATTAAAGGCAGATATAAAAACTACTAATGATACGAAATTTCGTATGAATTCTGTTTTTTATAGTGGTAGAATAACTGGCAACTTTACTGGCCAGGTGTTAGGATGTTTTTGTGAAGAGGGTACTACTGTCGAAATAGTTCTTGCGTTTCATAAATCATCTTTAAGTGTTCTTCAAAATGTTATATATGCAAGGAATTATGAATATCAATGGATATACGGACATCATAAGGTAGCATATTATTCTAATTTTTTATTAGTACATGCTTTACGCCAATCTGTGAAGTTTTTAATTGATGAAGACACAACTATATCAACAGATGATATTCTAACAAAAATCGTATCGATGCGCGATAAATACGAATATAAGGGTCAACTTTTTTATCGTAGCAACGATAGTGATATTATATCGTTGTTTAAATATTGTTTCTTAAGAAACCAATCAAAGGTTATCCCAAATAATGATTTGAATGATCTTTATGAAGAATTATTTACTAGAAATTACAAAAAAAGTGTTTGGAAATCATATGCAGAATATAATGTTTTTTTTAGTGATTTATCTGATGGAGAAAAGTCACATTTAATAAAAACATTAGAAATTAATTCTAATTCAATAGGTACTAACAAGCTGTATGGTTTTTTTTCTGATGAATGGAATCATATATTTAAGGGCTTTAATATGTTTAATGTTGTTTGGGTTAGTTCCGATGTTAAAATAAAAGAATTAGATCTAGATAAAACTTTTATACTTTTAAAAGAAGAAACTATGAGATTAAGAGATGTCACAATAGATAATGCTTTAAATTCCAGAAAAGCTATTTACTTTTATCTTTACTATTGGGGGAGCGAACAGGATTTAACTAAATCGAATTTGAAAGACCTGATTGAATTCTTAAAACAAAAAGCACGTGAAAATCCTAGAATAAACAAATAATAATTAAAAACCATTACTTTTATTTTTTAGTTTATTTTTATATGATGAACGGAAGCGGTTTTTATAGCTGACTTCGAACATAACCCCTTATTCGGAGAGAACAACTATTAACCTGGGTATGGTCTCCAAAACATAACATTGCAGGTATTCACACAGTTGCCGCCAAGATAGGACTATTCAAACCTGTTACCCGCGTGGTCGATCCAAAAACTTTAAATAGAAATAATCAATTTTTCTAAGATATTAGGTCATATTAAACTGAATAGGGGGGCTGAAATCGCTATTTAGTGCGAAACAATAGATAGAACTTGAAACAATTAGGTATTTCTGATGTTCAAACTCTCGTGGGTTCTTAATCCCACTATCTCCGCCAATTACATAGAAAGCAATGGTCTTCGCGGGTGAATGCGAAGACCATTTACTATTTTTGGATAATAGTGATATGAGGGATGATTTTTTTAGGAGTTTATTCGTACTCTAGAAATGGTAGATGCAAAATACTTTGCTATTTGCGAAAATCACCTCAAATCTGATATAATTATTGATTAGAATGTCATATCTGCATTATTAGATAAAAATTTATTATTTTTGATTATAGAAATGAGGAAAGACCTTGGCACAGGCTTCACAACGTATCCGGAATTTTTCTATTATTGCGCACATCGATCATGGTAAATCCACGTTAGCTGATCGACTTATCGAGTATACGGGCGCTTTGAGCAAGCGAGAAATGGAAGAGCAAGTTCTTGATTCCATGGATCTAGAGCGTGAGCGTGGCATTACGATTAAACTACAAGCTGTGCAGTTAAGCTATAAGGCACAAGATGGAGTGGTTTATGAGCTGAATCTTATTGATACACCGGGTCATGTGGACTTTACTTACGAGGTATCTCGCAGTTTAGCGGCTTGTGAAGGTGCGTTGTTAGTTGTCGATGCGGTCCAAGGGATTGAGGCTCAAACTTTAGCCAATGTTTATCTAGCCTTAGAAAATAATCTTGAGATTATTTCAGTGATTAATAAAATTGATCTCCCCAGTGCGGAGCCTGAGCGTGTAAAGGGAGAAATCGAAGAAGTGATTGGCTTGGATGCCAGCGAAGCAATTCTAGCTTCAGCAAAAACTGGAATTGGGATAGAGGAGATCCTAGAGAGGATTGTGACAACAGTTCCACCTCCGCAAGGGGAAGATCAAGATCCTTTGAAGGCTCTAATTTTCGACTCGAAATTTGATGCTTATAAAGGGGCTATTTCTTACGTCCGGATTGTCGAGGGACGGGTAGCCAAAGGGACGAAGATGAAGATGATGGCGACCGGAAAAGTCTTCGAAGTGACTGAAGTAGGCGTGTTTGCTCCGGCGATGCGTATAGTCGAGGAACTTAAAGCCGGTCAAGTTGGATTTATTGCAGCAAGTATTAAGAATGTCAAAGACACACAAGTTGGCGATACCATCACTGATGCGGAAAACAGTGCCGTTAGTCCACTCCCGGGGTACAGAAAAGCCACTCCAATGGTGTTTTGTGGACTTTACCCGGTCGATGCCAGCGATTATAACCGATTGCGCGATTCTTTGGAAAAACTCCATCTTAACGATGCAAGTTTAATATTTGAACCGGAAACTTCAGTCGCTTTGGGTTTTGGCTATCGCTGCGGATTTCTCGGATTACTCCACATGGAGATCGTTCAGGAACGTTTGGAGCGGGAATATGACCTTAACCTGATAACTACAGCACCGAGCGTGATCTATAAAATAAACACCATGAAAGGGGAAGTTATTAGCATTGATAATCCTTCAAATCTTCCCCCGATCGAGACAATTGCTAGTATTGAAGAACCTGTTGTAAAAGCGACAATTTTGGTTCCGGCGGAGTATGTGGGATCAATCATGGAACTCAATCAAGAAAAGCGTGGGACTTATTTCACCATGGACTATGTGTCCAAGAGTCGGGTCAAACTGATTTATGAACTCCCGCTTAGCGAGATAGTTTTTGATTATTTCGATCAATTAAAATCACGAACCAAAGGGTATGCGTCTCTAGACTATGAACTTTCAGGGTACAAGGAAACAGATTTAGTCAAAATAGATGTCCTGTTAAACGGGGAAATGGTGGATGCACTGTCGTTCATCATTCATCGAGCAAAATCTTATATTCGGGGAAGGAAACTTGTGGAGAAACTTCGAGGAATTATTCCGAGGCAAATGTTCGAAATTCCGATCCAGTCCGTGATCGGGAATAAAGTAATTGCCCGTGAGACTGTTAGTGCCATGCGAAAAGACGTTTTGTCCAAATGCTATGGGGGGGATATCTCTCGAAAACGCAAACTACTCGAGAAGCAAAAAGTGGGGAAAAAGCGTATGAAGCAAGTGGGCAACGTGGCAATACCTCAGGATGCTTTTATGGCAGTATTGAAAATCGAAGATTAGATGAGATTAGGGCCAACGATGCGTCGTGACCCTACGTAGGATTCGTGCATTCTCATAAACGAAAGAGAATGGAGCTTCCAAATAATCAAAGGAAAGAGTGTGCAGTGCTATGCCTTCTTTATATGTACACATTCCATTTTGTGTCCAAAAATGTGATTACTGCGGGTTTTATTCGCATTCGCTTGTTAATTCTCCCAAGGATCTCATATCTTTGTATTTAGAAGGCCTTGAAGTTGAAATGGAAAAGCGGAAAAAAGATGCCCCTCAAGGGGTATCTTCTCTTTTTATCGGTGGAGGGACTCCGACCTCTTTAAAGGATAGGGACCTGGAACGTTTAATGGAAATGATTCATAGGCATTTTAGTTTGAACGTTAAGGCTGAGAACACTGTTGAAGGAAATCCGGGAACTATCACTGATGCCAAGCTAACTTGTTTACGTCGATCCGGGATTAACCGCTTTTCGCTTGGAGTCCAGACCTTCAATGACAAATTGTTAAAGGCTGTAGGACGTATGCACACTGCCCAAGAAGCTCGCGAAGCAATCGGGCTTTTGAGGACGACGGGCTTTAATAATATTAATCTGGATTTGATGTTTGGGCTTCCTGAGCAGGATATGGTTACATGGCAAGAGACCGTGGAGGAAGCATTGTCTTACTCACCCGAACATCTATCCCTCTATGGATTAATGTTAGAAGAAGGGACTCCACTCTATGAACGGTATAATAAAGGATTGAATGACAAGAGAGATAGGATAGAAGGAGTAAAAATAGAGTCCAAATCAAGGTGCCGTCCTACCATAGCCGTGCAGGGTGATTGGATTCCCGATGATGACCTACAGGCGGAGATGTATGACTGGGCCGTTGAACGGTTAAAACAGGCAAAGTTCTCGCATTATGAAACGTCTAATTTTGCGCGCCCCGGCTATGAATGTCTTCATAATCTAGGCTATTGGAGGGGAGAAGATTATTTAGGGTTAGGCCCAGGTGGTGTGTCTTGCTTAAAGAGGGTGCGGTGGAAAAATATCGAAGAAGTACGTACTTATCAGAGTCGCCTTCACAATGGGCAAGACCCCGTCGATGAAGCAGGTCCAGAAGCATTATCTTTACACGAGTGCATGGCAGAACGCATGATTTTGGGGCTGCGCCTTGAGGAAGGCGTTAATCTAGATTTGTTTAGAAAAGATTTCGGAGTCGATCTTAGGGATATTTATAGGGATGTGTTGGAACGCTATAAAAATAAGGATATTTTTATGTTTGAGGATGAATATTTGCGCTTAAATCCAAAATATTCTTTTGTAGCAAATTCGATACTACAAGAATTCGTATAACATAGAAAAAACTGAACTTATACCGAGCATCCTAGGACGCGGTGTAACACGAGCGCGATGCCTTCACCAAAGCAGAAGCGACCTCAAGACAAGACGGTGCACATGAAATGTGCCGTCAGCCCTGAAAGAGATTCGAGCATATCCCTCGTTCCAAGCCTGGGACGCAGTGTGAGACGAGCGCGATGACTTCATAAAAGTAGATCAGCAAACTCCGTGAAAGCGACCTCAGGTGCGGGTAGCATACAAGGAAGCAAGACAACCGTCCCTATGCTTCCCCGTTCTTCTTTCCCCGTGCCAGGCCCGGGACGCAGTGTGAGACGAGCGCGACGTCTTTACGAAAGCAGCTTAGCAAACTCCGTGTAAGCGACCCCAGACACGGGGCAGCGCACAGGACGTGCGCTGCCGCCATAGCGCCAAGACGATAAGCACGATACTCTCCAGTGACGAAAGCCTCC
>LOEW01000091.1 GCA_001516045.1 Desulfosporosinus sp. BRH_c37 | reverse complement strand
TCCTTCGCCGCCAAGTGTTTCTATTGGGAAAGGCGGCTCGGCGATACTCTCCACCGGAGACTATCGTCACCGAAGCAGAATAAGGTGTATCACTCCCACTTGTAGAAGTGGGAGTCTTACGACTTGGATAAAATCAACCCCACCTCTATTAAAGAAGTGGGGTTGGTTTTATCATTAATAGTCCTTTTCCATCTCTTGTACTTTTTGATACAGCCATTCATTTATCGGTGTCGGTATAGTATATTGTCTTCCCAAGGCAATGACTGTTCCTGAAAAGAGCCCTACCTCCGTATTTCTTTTTGCGGCCATATCTTGACGCATCGAAGGCAGCCCCAACGGATTTAACTTGGCCAGGACATTTAACCAATACGTTAAATCTGATTCGCCTAAATTTATACCCGCCTTTCGAGAGAGGGCGATAACTTCCCTCATCGCAGCTATCATGACTTTTCTAGGCTCACCCTCTACTTGAATACCACCATAATTTGTTGAGAATACTGCTACTGTCTGATTCACTCCTGTATTTAACATAAATTTCCCCCACAAGCGATGATTCATATCTTTCGCAACCTCATAAGGAAAATCAATGTTATTAAAAAATTTGGCAACAGTAGTTACTTTCTCAGACCATATTGTATTCTCTTTCTCCCCAAAGCATATCATTCCCATGTTCTTATAGGTTAACTTGTTTTCAATCTTGACTGCATCCATCCCTTGGGCAACGCAATAGAGTATTTTTTCCATTCCAAAAGTTTTTCCAATGATTTCTTCACTGGAAATCCCATTAAGTGCCGAAAGAATGATTGTATGTTCTCCAACTTGATACCTTGCATCCTCAATTGCCTGCTGTAATTGATTGAATTTCACACAGAAAATTAGTAAATCTACAGGCTTTTCTTCGCTTTCAGGTAAAACATAATTAAAATTGTAACGTTCACCATTACAATAGATGCCATTCTTTTCATATTTGAGCATACGATTTTGATTTGCAATAACACGAACACTGTTTTTGGGTAAATTATCTGAAAAATGCTTTGCAAACATAATTCCTAAAGCCCCTAAGCCGATAATTGAAACTGTTTTAATCGTCATCTTCTAAGCTCGCCCCTTGCCTCTTCTAAATGCCTTAAGACCCTATAAATTATCAGCCCTCAATTCTGTCATTCCCTCTTTAGATCAGATATGGGATGACTATCTTCAACATAACGAGCAATGAAAGTACCGAAAACCAAAGCCCATACCGGAGCACCAATATTAAAAATCGAAATACCTGATACGGCGATGACAAAGGTAAAAGCCGCACTCAGTTTCAACATCGGCTTGGAAAAGCCCACAGACAAGCTATTTCCGAACACCCCCAAAAGGGCAAAGCCCATCAGGATTGAAACAAAAGCCTTCGGTAAAGTCTGAATTAAGGGAACCAGCTTCCACGAAAATATACCGAAGCATAGGATGATACATCCTGAGACCACTGCTCCCATAT
The DNA here is from genome assembly GCA_001516045.1 of Desulfosporosinus sp. BRH_c37. Classification (GTDB taxonomy): domain Bacteria; phylum Bacillota; class Desulfitobacteriia; order Desulfitobacteriales; family Desulfitobacteriaceae; genus Desulfosporosinus. Next base: position 20,262 of record LOEW01000091.1, on the reverse strand, counting down.
AGCGTTTCTCCTTTGGTCCTGCCTCAGAATCCGAACAAATAGCCGTCATCATCCCTGCCACGTTGGCGGATTGTCCTCCGAAAAAACTTGTGACAATCGAAAAAATACCACTTAAGGCAATGACTCGATTCACAGGAGGACGATAATTATTTTGTTCCAAGGCCCCTAATCCAATGGCAGCATCATTGCTCAAAATTAGGAGGGCAAGAGGAATAGAAACGGAAATAAAGCTCATCAAGGTAAATTCCGGAAGTTGAAGCGACGGAACGACAAACGGCGAAGTCAATCCACTACCATTAAGGGGCTGCGTTAAAATCAAGAGCAATAATCCGGCCGCAATGGCTGCCACCATAGGGGGAATCCGTGTTCGAACTTTGCTCACCACAAAATATGTGAGGATAGCTATTCCACCGATCAGCGGGAGTTGGAGTATCGACGTGATAAAACTTACCATATACTTCATAATCATTCCTGCCAACATGACTGCAATGATTTGTTTGGGTACATAGTCAATGAGTTTTGAGAAAATACCCAGATAACCAATCAAAAGCATTAACAGACCCGCCATAAGATAGGAACCAATCAGCTGGTGATAGGAAAATTGAGCCGTAACGGTTGTCAAAAAGGCAACTCCGGTGATCGAGTGAGCCCCCACAATCGGTATGCGGTAGTATAGCGGAATTATTATACTGAAAATGCCGCCTATAACATAGACAGAGAACATCCAGAGTATCGTCTGAGTCGTGGTAAAGTTACCCTTCGAAGCGGCTTCTAAGATCATGACAGGTGGGCCCGTTATGGCCAAGAGTCCTGAAGCCATCCCAGCCGTGATATTATTATAATCAAAATCTTTAAAAAGACGCATGCTTGAATCCTCCTATAAGTTGCTATCGTATAGCCTCTCATTATACACTTTTCTTGTTCGTCGTTGTGATTTTTGTCTATAGAAAATTCTAAACCACTTCCAATAATTATCTAATTCGTTGTTATTTTTTGCACAAATCACCTCGTAGCAAAGCTATTCACGGGTTCTGTCGAATTATATCCTCATAATAAAAGAATTATCGACCTATTCTATCATATATTTTTCACTGGAACATAAAAAATCGGAGCACCTTTTGAGCGGTATTATCTGCTCTCATTCTGGCACATCAATTTTGTTTGCTCCATTTTGGAATATCAATACTAAAGTACAGATATTCAAGGTTATACCCAATATATTAAGAGCACCCTCAAGAGAAGGTGCTCATTTATAAACTAAATCCAAACTCATCGGCAAACGCAATGTCAAGGATAAATTCATGTCTTGATAGCTCAATATCTGATGTGGCATCCTTCATCACCAGATAATACTTCTCGTCTTTTGAATATCTGCGGTTTCGGAACGTAAATTTCTCGTGGAACTGACGCTTTTCAGGAGGAGCATTTTTCTTGTCAGCAATGATCAGTTCTTCATCCGATATTTTTTCACCGGAGTCAGATTCAAAGTAAACCTTTATCTTCATTGGTTGCAAGTTATCACTAACATTCTCCGTCTGAATAAAGTCAAGATAAGTAATCAGGTTCGTGATTTTGCGCGATAATGAGGTTAACACAACCTCTACATTTCTGACGTCTTTTTTGTATCGTTCTGTTTTTACTTTAAGGAGAGGAACAATAACTTCCTGCAGAGAGGCTCCTCCATGCACGTAGTTTTGGCTCTCATCAAGCTTTTCTCTCTTATACATAAAGCCATGATCTGCAGTGATGATATAGTTAGTGATGGACTTATCGACAGTCAGCTTCTGAATTAATTTCATAATCTCATCAATTGATTCTTGGGCTGCCGAGAACACCTCATTTTCGGTCGCTGCATGATCACCCCTGGCATCCACTTGCTTATGATAAATATAGATTAGTTCCTGTCCAGTCATCAGCTTACGAACTGCTACTCTGGTCAAGGGCATAACTTCTGAATAAGTTGTCACCACTGATCGCGAATTATAACGCTTTAGTATCTTTTCTCTTTGCTCCGATGAAACGCAAGGTTCTCCATCCACCATAACATCATGATCCGCTGTAAAGGTTATGGATTTATGGGGTAATAACGCTGCCATCCCCAATCTTGTACAGGAAGGTAGAACTGAAATCATAGACAGCAATTCAGAGCTTGTATTGGCCTTCTCTTTTAATCGATTGTGTAGCTCAATTCCGCATTCATATCTGAAGCCATCCGAGATGATCACGACAGTACACTCTTTTTTCGTTGTCGGAGCAACAATGAGATTATAAAAATTATACTGCTTCTGACCCAATAATTGAGCGAAGGAAGAGACTGTCTCTAACTTCTCTGCCCACAGGATTGCTAATTTCATGAGATAATTATTCGTGTAAATATTCTCTACCAAGTTTCTAAGCTCATGCAAACTGTCATTTGACTCTATAAGATCGAATGCAGTATAGAAGTCTCGATAATGTTTATCGATATAGGCCCATTTTGTAGTATAAAGTTTAATCACTTCATCAACATCTTTGGCACGATCTTTACTAAACTTGTGAATTTCTTCAATCAATTGGTCTGCTTTCTCGATGGTACGATAATGCGAGGCGTATTTGGTAGCGAAATGCATCTTCCTGCTACGTTTTGTAATTACTTCTTGATAGTCTTCTGAGAGCGGCTCGGTATTTGAAACAAGTACGGATGCCAAATGTTTGATAATATTGATGTCGAAGACTTCGAACGTATCGCACTCGAAAAAACTCTCGACTGAAACATTTTTAAAATAATCGTTCGCTTTAATCTTAACTGCAATCTGTTCAGCAATAAGGTCAAACTGATCCTTATAAAGCATGTTGTTCATTAGATTTGATACAAATACCGCAACATCGTTTTTCTTATAAGAAATGAAAGGCTGCCAAGACTTTGGTAAATCACCTTTAAAGCGATGAGCAGTATAAGTGATTAATAATGTAACAACTAGCTTTTCAAGATTCGGCTTTTCCTCAATGTAACCATAGTATTTCTCGCCTAAATGCCAAAAGCACTTAAGAAGCCCCATCTTATCAAAGGCAGTAATATACTTGTTTTCAGCATATTCACCACTAATAATAACAGATTTTAAGACTTCTTCGAAGTCCGGAGTCTTAACATCAGCCATTACCGCTAGTAAGCCAATCTCAATCGTTTCAGGGTTGTAGTTTTCTATCCCCAAGGCAGCAAATTTCTCGATTCTGTCGTTAGATCGCCAGAACTTCGAGTACCCAGCCAGTTGTTCCTTGTGCTTTTCTGGAATATGCAGATCGGCACACAGCAAAGAAACTCTATCCGCGTGAAACTGTTTAGAGTAATAGATCATATCGGCAAGATGGTTCTCTTGGTCAGACGGCTTTGGAAAAGGAGCATAGATAAGATAACTGTTTTCCTGATCCTCGCACTCCAAATAGTACTTAGTATAAAGGATATTATCTCCTGTCAACTTATGCAATTTGACATTTGTAAGCTGCAAAGAATCAATTTCCTCAGCAAACTCTGCATTGTCATCATACCAAAAAACCAGCTTTCGGTCGCTGCTCCTGAATTCTTCATTTAACTTTTCTTGGATTGTTTGTAGGTTCACTTCGTTCACCTTTCTGAATGCAGCTATATAATGTAGAGTGTAGAATTACTATCCATTTACATTCTAATTTTTTAGATTTTCCCAAGCAAATCCACCTTAAATGACTTTTTGCCTTCACTTGCTACTTCGATTCCTTGGAACTTTGCGTAATTAAGTTTAACCCCATCATCTAGGTCAAGTGAAATCTGCCGATGAGCAATATGTGCTATTGCCTGATCATAAATTCGAGTTTCTGCAAGTTGCTTTACAAGCTTTTCTTTTTGCTTCACAGCATTAGCTTTGTCACTGGCTGGCGCATTGCTTCCTAAAACTACATCACAGTGTGCGATTGCATTTTCAATAGCGGCTTGTGTTTTATGCAGATAATCAGCACGGACACGGCCTACTGTATCCTCATCGTATCGATGCAAGTAAATTAGTGCTTTAAATCCGTTCTCTTTTCCGCCATCAAAAAGCCAGTAAATTGGTCGTTTCTGATAAGTCTTTACATGATCTTTGTAGAAGTCCATAAGGAAATAATTACGGATAGCCTCACGAGAGGTACTACCCTTATTATCGAGGGCATTGGCAATAAAGTCCAGATTCTCTTCTAAAGTGCCTTCACCATAAACCACTTTTACGAAATTCACAAACCGGGCTATAATATCATCGTCAAAATATTCTTCATCGGTAATTGAAATTATATTGTCTTTATCAGGAGCATATGTTGCGTATTTGCTATTTTTCCATTCACCACCAGCATATACTAACCCATCTTCATTAAGAGAGTATCTTCCAAACATACAACCAACGGCGTAAGAAATAAAGCTACAGATATCTCGCGACAGATCAGCTTTTCGGAAGGTAACATCCTCGTCCTCGACTTCTGGTGTTAACTCGTCCTGCAAACCGTAAATTTCAATGAAGATGCGGTTCAGTTCTTCTTCATTAGCTTTTAGCTGTATAAACTGCTTTTCGGTAAAGTTCTGCCAGTTATCTAAGGATTTCTTTAACTTTCCGCTATCGTCTTGCCATTTAATCAACGGATGATTTTCAAAATCCCAACTTGTTTCAAAGCTATCCCAGTCTGTTTTGCTTATCCGGATATTTTGCTCTGCCAGTCTATCAATTTGAGCAATTTGAGGTTTATTTTCTTTTCTAATTATTATTGGTACATTCTTAATGTCACCGACTTGAAAGTTCAAAGTGGGATTTAAAGCATCCAGATAAATTTTAGTGATCTTACTTATCATAAAGGCAAGAATATATTTTTGAATATCGCTATTTACAAAAACCGTTGAACCTGCCACATCAAAAATAAAACCTTTCGGTGAATACCTTACACCAAATTTAGACGAGCTAATGAAAGTATAAGTAATTCCTTCTTTAAAATAAAACTGAATATTTTTAATCGTGCGAGTCACACTTTTATATAGTTGTACTGCATATTGCTTTACTTCTAATCCATCGTTTTCCCAATTAATAACATATTCATTATTTCCGAACCATTTTCTGAAACTTCCACCTTTATTATATGGGAACCATTTTTCACTTTTATTTTTACATTCTTCAATTGAACTACAATTAAACCCTAATTTAGAATTATTTACTTCATACCAACGTCTTAAAAATCTATTATTATCGCATGTTGCCATACCTTGCCTAGGCTTAGCAATTTCACCCATTAATTTTCCTGTCTTATAATTATTTATTAGATTGTTACTAACCCAATAAGCAATAGGAATGCCAGGAATTTTTAAGAAATGATCCGAATTTACATGTGAAAATCTATTTTCTTTAATAGGAAATTCTTTTGGTTTATCATTAGCTATATCATTTAGCCTTATATAGTTGTATGTTCCTTTATATCTTGGTAACTTTGAGTTTTTGAAAACGGTAACTGCAGTACCAAAAGCAATCCCCATAACCATATTTTCCATATGCATAAGGTTATTTATCGTTTTATTAGTAATAATTTTTGTACGCATATCTTCATAGCTAGATAAAAACATCCAAGACTGCATTGTTACCATACAATTATAGGCATCTCTTTTTGCCATTTCCAAGCCTTTTTCAATAAAAATAGCAAAAAGGTCGCTTTTACTGGCAGGATAGTTCTTCTTTACATACTCCGAAAGTTTTGCTCCCATTCCGCTACCACCCATATACGGTGGATTAGTTACAACCGTATCATATTTTTGGGTCATAATTTTGGCTTGTTTTATAAGTGCGGGCATTATATTGGAAATATTATTGAGCCACATAGACATAAGCAAATTATTTGGACCCTTGCTTTGTAATTCCTCAATGTAAAGAAAAAGTCCATCATAATCTCTTTCCTCGATATTAATAATAGAGCCATATTCCTTTGCATCTTTGAATGCCTGTATAAGATAATTTGCTGTGGTTTTATGTATATTATTAAAATTTAGTTGTCCTGCACCACGTTCAATGCTGGTAAGACTATTACTTTCCTGAACTGAACAAAGATTAGGGGTAATACCCTTCGTCAGAAATCTTCTATCATACTTTCTGCCTTTCATCATGACTGCAAAATAGGCAAGCTGATAGGCTCTGTCATCTATATCGAGTCCATAAACATTTTTCTCGACAATCAGCCTTGCAGCATCTCTCTGCGTATATCCGCAAGATTCATAAATCTGCATTAAAACCTCAAAAGCGTACACCAAAATATGACCGCTACCCATACAAGGGTCGATCAGCTTAATTTCTTCGGGATTTAGATTATTGTATTCGGATCTAATTTTTTCAAGCTGTGTAATTACTTCAGGTTCTTGCGCTGCTTCATCAAGGTAATATTTCCAACCCGCTCTAAGGATATTGTTAGGATGGCCCTCCAGCCACAACCGACCTAGGGAATTCTCGACCATGTAACGCACAATCCAATCCGGCGTGAAAAGTTGTGTAGCTGCGGGAATACGTTCTTTGGTGATTTTTACATTCTGTTTTAGTAGAGCAAAGGTTTCATCTTTTGATTCGGTGTTGTAATACTGATACATCCAACCGATAATTTCGACCGCTTCTAAGAAGTCTTCTTCATTAATCTTTAAAAGATCACGGATAACTCCGTCTTCATGCGTATATGAAATATCAAGCAAGATTTCTGTATAGTCTTTGTCATACTTTGAAGTATCCTCAAACAGCTCAGGAAGGACTTCCCCAAGCTCGTTACACTGTTTGATGAACAGCTTACGAAAGAGCCTATCCTGCTCACTTTTCTCTTTTAGTGAAATAATCTCTTCAATTTCTGACTGTGCTAATTTCAGATCAATCTTAGGTGCTTGAGTAACTATATCCGGCTCAAACTTTCCTTTGCTTTCACTTGAAAGCACACGTATACGTGAAGGAAGATAGTCGTTTACCTCCATAAAACGCACCGCAATAATTCGGTTAAACCAGGTATAGGCTGCTTCCTCCATAACAAATTCGTAGGTTTTTCCTTGAATGCGATTGACTAGGTTTTCTCTCTGCTTTAACTCTTTTCCCATGAGTGTCGTTTCAATTCCAATGTGAGTCGAGAAAACTGCATACCCTTCACCTTTGCTTAGTGCCTCAGTGATATTTTCTTTTGTAATCCCTATCCGACCTGCTTTATCCTTAACAGATGCAATCAATTTCTTCCTTGCTTCCACTGCAAAATTCTTTATCGCTGCCTTGTTCATTCCGCTTCGCTCCACTCAAAAATGTAAAATGTAGAGGGTAAAATTTACCGCCGCAAACAATTCTCCCATTCCTGAATTCTACACTCTACATTCTACATTAATAAGATTTTACATAATTAAATTAATGACTGTATCTTCGCTATCACCAAGCTCTTTCAATAAGCTTGTCTTTATTGATTGAAGGAACTCATCAATGTCCGTTTCCTTTTCAATGACCACTATTTTATTCATCGCAATATATCTTAAGCTGATGTCCTTCCTTTTCTTAACGGCAATAAAGGAACTCGATCCATCCTTACTCGATTTCTTCAGTTTATCTTCTTTTTGTTTATAGAGCTCCGCTAGTATCTTTTCATGCTCAGTAATTTCATTTAGGCAACGCATTCTCAGAGCATCGCTTTCATGACGAATATTTTTGACAGCCGCTACTTCATTGGAGTGCTCCAGCTTATCTTTAAGTTCTTCAAATCGCTGCACAAATTGATCTTTAAACTTATCTGCAAAGTCTTTCTGATTTAGAATATCCATAACCTGCTTCTGATCAATCTTGACCTCTGCACGTATTGGCTCAGCCTCCTTCTCAAGGAGAGAAGTGTGCAAATCAGCGAACTGCTCAAGCAATGATGGCAATTTATAGATATCACTATAAGGCGTAGCCTTCGTAGCAATTGACTTGATGCTTTCAACCATGTCAATCAACTGTTTGTCCACTACATAGGTCTTACTGTTTTCAAAAATGTCGATGTATTTCCAAGCCTTAGCAAAGATTGTTTTTTGCTCACCTTCAAAGAAGGTTATGATCGGAGCAATGTCTTCGATATCCAGCAAATCATCTTTACGACTATCAACATATCGGAAGAACTCAATAGGATTGGTAATATCCACGATTTCTGACAAAATATCTTTGGCCTCTACTAAAACACTCTGACCGGGGAATCGGCTTTCTAGGCGATACTCAATAAGCTGTTTTTCAATATCCCTAACTTTGTTCTCCGCTCGTGTCTTGAATGTTTTTATCAGGGTATCATCTTCATCGTTAACCGCCGTCATCGAGAACAGATCCTTCATAGCATCCTTGACCGATTTGATTTGTCGCTCTGTTGCTCTTGCAAGCTTCTCAATGAGCAATTTTTCAGCGTATTCACGCTTGGTAATGTACTTCACCATATCATTAATATCTGTATCAATTGGGGAGATGTTTTTACTGTTCACCGTAAACGTTACTTTGCCTTGTTTAAACAGCATAGCTACCAACCACTGAACATCCAATTCAATAAATCCATAAGGCGCTACTGAAAAACGGTCGATAAGGCTCTTCAGCGAGGTTTTGGCATGGCGAACAGACGCTAACTCTATGGCTCCTAAAACATCGTCAAGGGCAAGTTTATTGGCTGCCGTTGCGTCGTAATTCTCAAGGGACATCTGGTTGCTTAGGCGCAAAACCGCATCAATATCCGCCAAATAAGGAGCGGTCTCCATATAAGACAGTTTGTTATATCTTGTATTGACTAGTTTCCCTAAAGCTTCATTGATTCTGCTCGCCGGGTCTTTGGAACCGATATTGGCTTTATCCCCATTCACATAAAGATCAGCATTCTTTACGGCATCCTCGATAAATATACGGATACGTTGCTTCTTTTCAATCAGTTCATCTTGCTTGGCTCGTTTAATAGCCTCGAAGGTTTTAGCCAAACCTACCCCTTGCTTGGTAATAAATTTGCCAATCTTCAAGGCCTCTGTAATCTCAGCCAAAAACGTCGCATCATTGGGTAAATGAACAAGAACATTATTTTCTTGTGCCGAAAGCATGCGCAGCATTTCGGTCTTGTAATCCACCTCGCTATAGGGAGTAATAATGCGCAGTCCGATATCGGCAGACTGATTGTTCTTGAAATAACGATCGTCCACTTTTTGGTTATAGGGGAAATTGTAGCGCGCATTATAACGATACTTCGGCTCTTTGATAAGCTCCTGGAATACAATACTCGAAACTTCATTGATGATTTCGCCAAGCTCGACTGATTCGTTTTGAATTGCTTTATTAATATCCTGTTCCTCATTGGTTAAAAACATATAGAGTTCGCCATTCTTTTGAACCAAGGTTTGCTTGATAAGGCGACTTAGAGATTCTTCGACTTGTTTTCTCAGGGCTATCCGATCCTCATCGATTTTGGAGACCATCAAGGATGTCAGGTTCTCGACATTAGCTTTGATTTCTTTGACATACTTAATCATAAACAGCACTTTTAGAAGTTCAACATCCAAAGGCTGGAGTTTGCCGTTTTCTTCCGCTTGTTTAATGACGATTCTATGGGTATGGTCGATAAATTTATCGAGGGCATTATAAAAAACATTAAACGGTACTGTGATGCCTTCTGAATCATTCATGAAACGCATGGCCGATTCTTTGAATAGGGCAATCATGGACCGCTCCCCTTCTGCGAGATGCTTGCCTGAAGCTCCATGAGTTCTGATCGCCGTTAGAACCTGCCCTAACAGGTTAAATTGATAAGGGATGAAAGGGTAGATGGAAGCAAATTCCTCTCTATTCTTGTATAATTTCATTTCTACTTCGTCAGTAAACGTGATTAAGTTTTTAATGACTGCCTCTTTTTGGTCATAGAGTAATCGCAAGGTATCAATAGCTGTTTCTGTTTTTGCGAGGATTCTCTTACGGATGACCTCATCGACATTAGCACTGGAGAGGGATAATCGAGTATCAAAGCGACCTTGAATTTTGGAAAAATCATCACCCTTGACCGATACAACAGCATCAATATCCTGCTGACTGGTGACAATGACCCAGGCCTTCCCCCCACATGCAGTTCCCAGGTCTTCGGTCACTGTTTGCAGGTTAAGCATCAGGCGTGTATCTCCGGCAATATACTGACCAATTTCGTCCACCAGGAACACGACATGATGGTTTTTACCCTTGCTTTCACAGTATTTACGAACTAAATCGGCAAATTTCCCAATGGATAGAGAATAGGAATCCACAGCTCTCTCACACCAGGTTCTTGCCGCATCTTCACTCATCATACCCAGTGCTGAAAGTGTCTTAACAATCTCGTCTTGAATAAAGTAGAAGTCTTCCCTGGCATCTTCCCACTTTCGTGCTGAAATCTCTACGAATCTCGCTTTAAAGCGATCAAACTGACGGTCTTGGGTAAGCTTTCGTTCCAAATCAGCTAGGAAAGGAAGAGATCCACAAAAGCCCTGCATTTCATTGAATACCCTCATAAATACATCAACGATTGCATCCTTGTTGGATTTGGCATCAACTGTACTTTTAGAATCAATGTTAAATAGGATAACATCGGTTGAAATATTTACTGCAAGCTTGATATCTGCAACAAGCAAGGGGTCGTCCAATTTATAGCCATCTGTAAAGAAATCAATGGCCCTCTTGCCATTGACCTCTTTATTCTGTAAAAGATACGACAATATTTTGAGAAAGTGTGATTTACCACTGCCAAAGAAACCGGAGATCCAGACGCCCATTTTATCCGTATGACCGCTAATCCCTTTCTTGTAGCTTTCAAAAAAATCTCGAAATTGTTTTACCAGTTCTCTGGTTACAACATACTCATCCAGTTCTTGAAAAATATTGTCTCCATCATTCTGACCGACTTTAATAACCCCTTTAATATCTCTATCAATTGGTTTTATAAACATATCCGCAATGCGCATTGATAAAACCCCACTTCTCAGACAAGCTTAAACGCTCGATAATAGTTGTCATCCTTAATAGTGCCAAAGAGTTGTAAATCCTGCCCCGAGTATTGTCCCGGGAAAAACATGACCACTGGCACACTATCCAAAACCTGATGAAGGTCATTAAGTACATTATGAGACCGGACCAAGGGAAAACATTTACCAACACCGGTTATAAAAACAACCGAACTCTTTGGTGTATTTTCTACGATATGATTGACTAGTAAGTTAGACTTGTTAGTCAATCTCAACATTTTAATAATCGCTTCATAGGTAAAATCGAGTCCTTTGGTTTTTTCAAATTCGAAACACTTTTCTAAGTATCCTCGTTCCTTTAAAACATCCATGACGATGCTGTATAAATCAAACTCGGCAATCTTCATTCCGCGCTTTGATTTATTGATTTTTTCTTTGAGATAAGTAATATGACTTCTCACATAAAGTTCATCCTTCGGAGAATAATCAAAGATATAGTACCCCACTTCATTACCAAGGCCTTTATTCTTTAAAAAGTCCTTATCCGTTATCTTCTCTTCAATTTTCGCCAACCTTTGCTCAATATCTCTCATCGTTACTCTTCTCCCGTAATGGCGTTAAGATAAGCTTTCAAGTTGTTATCTTCCAGCAGCTTTCGCAATTTATAGATTGGCAATTGTACTTCGAGCAAGTCCAGTTTTTTCGTAAATATCCTGTATGTTATATCATTTTGTACCCATTAGAATTGATAATCTGCACCTAACCGCTATTTTTACACCTTGCCAATTAAAGTATATACCATTTAACAAGAAGAATAGCACAAATATTATTTTCCCAGGAATAAGGCGGGTCGGAATGCATCAAGACCCCTTCTTCAATCACACTGCGCTTAAGAAACCTCCGTAAATACAACCGGTACCGATCCCAAATCTGTTTTGATGTTTGGCCCCCGATCAATATAATTGCCAAGCATGACCAACAAAGAATAATACAGCCGAGAAACTATGAATTCTCAGCTGTATTTATGTTAACGCGAACTTATCTTAGCTACTACTTTTGAAATTCCACTACCGAAACTAAAAGATTGATACTCCCACACCACACAATTCTTTGGTCACTGTCAATTGCCAACGCTACATTCCGGACAAACGAAACCATCTTGCTCCGGAACTAAGCTAAAGGTCTGCCGTTCGCAGCGCTCGCAGACCGGCGTCTCGATCTCGTTCGACAGTGGATTGAAAAGCACGGTGAACGCTCGAACTTGATCCTTGTGTGCCAATTCCAGTTTTACCCACAGGCATGGAATATAATAAGCCACAACATGGTCGAGGCTAATGTCCACTTCCACCCCGTAACGTTCAGCAGCGTCTTTTTCCCGCCGTTCACGATCCACCAACGTTGCCGACAGTTGTTGCTCCAGACGTGCCTTTTTCTTCAAATCCTCCGTCCCCGCCAGTTTCTTTTGTATCTCAGCCGCTAATTCGCCGTAGTAACCAGCGATTTTTGCTAATTCTTTTTTCTTCTGCCATGCTCCTTGCGTCATAATTTTTTCCGCCCATATCTGCGTCGCTTGCTCCGCGTTTTGGCAGGCTATCTGATAAAGTCTGTCCAGCGGCAATAACCTTGCTCGAGGAAGGGTGTACTCACGTTCCTCTGCAGGTATATTTTTTTGCCAGGATTCAAAAAACTTAGTCTGTACTTGGCCGTTACTGCCATTCAAAACAATGGTTACAAGCTCTTCACTTTTTTCGTGAGATCGAAACGTACAACGAAAATTAAATCCGTAAAAAACACATTCCTCGACAACGTACATTCTGACTTTCGGTGGACGACAACGCCGAAATTCCAGATTAGCAAGAATTTTTTGCTCAAAATTGCGAGGCAGTTCTGGTATAGGCCCCGACCAATACCTTACGGTAAAATGGCCGTAATTTTGCAAAATAGATTCTACCGTTTTATCTAGAAAAGAGCTGCCGTGAGTGATAAACAAGCTTCCCTCAGTTTCCTCCGCCACCTCATAATCAAAAACCAAGCGCAACTGTTCCTCACCGAAATACTCGTTCACATCTTCTGGGAGCAAAACCTCCAATGTTGCATAGCTCACTTGTTCGGTCAATGCTCCCACTCGTTGCAAATAATCCAATACAAATCTTTCCAGAACAGGTGTTCCCTCAAAATGCACGGTTTACGCCTCCTCTTCTGGAGCCAATTCACCCAAGAGCCGGTCATCCAGTTCTTTAACCGCCGAATAATGTTCCCGGGCAACCACCAGTCTGTCCCCCAGTTCTTCCATCTCTGACTTTAACGATTCATCATTGTCTGATCGAGCCCAAATGTCCATAATCAAATCTTCAAAGTCACGTTTTTCCGTCAAATCACCTAGGATCATATCCAATTCGCCAACAACTAGCTGAAACATGTTGATCTTGGCATCAAGAATTTCTAAAATATGTGCTTCGATCGTATCGACTGCCGAGAAATTATAGATGTGGACATCCTTTTCCTGTCCAATGCGGTGGATACGTCCGATCCGTTGCTCGATGCGCATGGGATTCCAAGGCAAATCATAATTAATCATATGGTTAGCAAATTGAAGATTTCGTCCTTCACTGCCCGTTTCTGTGGAGACCAAAATATTTGCTTCTCCAGTAAATAAGTGAACTTGTTCCTCTTTCTCTTGTCGGCGTAATCCACTGTGTAATTCTGCCACGAGCAATCCTGCCGTACGTAGAGTTTGGACCAGATAACGCTGAGTTTCAGTAAAACCCGTAAAGATGATGACCTTACCTTGAATCCCAGGCAACAGTTTGAGCAATGCTTCAACTTTGGCTCGCCGCGGGATCTTGCCAGCTTGTCGGGCTAGGGCAGCTAAGACCCCTCGCAAACTCTCTGAGTAATCCTGATTGGCTGCCATTTTATTCAGAGTCGGCAGAACGGCCTCTATACTACTACCTGCTTCCCTCTGTAATATTTTCAACACAAAGGCATGAACTCCCACCTGAGCCTTGTCTACGTCTGCTCGATAATACCCTCGTACAAAAACCGTAAGACGCTGGTAAAAAGCCATTTCTTCCGGTGTCAATTCCAGGCGAATCATATCCGCACTCCGTCTCCCGGCTATAGCACCGGTCTCACTGCGACGATTGCGGACCATGACTTCCCTGATCAGTTGTTTAAGAGTTTCCGTATTCTTTGGTTTTAAGGGATCCCCACGCGTGATGTATTTACGTTTAAATGAAGCTGCTGTCTCTAGTTGACCAGGGAATAGCAAGGTGATCAGATTAAATAACTCCTCTAAATCGTTTTCTACCGGTGTGGCGGTGAGAAGCAAGATATATTTCTTTTTCAGCTGACTTACCAACTGATAGGCTTGGGAACGCTGCTTTTTTAAATGATGAGCCTCATCAACTATCACAAGATCATAAGGAACAGCCAATACTTGCTCTTGCTTACTTCCCCTTTTAGCTGTGTCAATGGAGGCAATAATTCGAGGAAACGTCGCCCAAGGATCTGGGTGGGCTTTAAACTCCGCACTGTCATAAACGACAAAATCAAGATTAAACTTACTACGCATTTCCTCCTGCCACTGTTCGACGAGCGAGGGCGGCGACAAAACTAGGACGCGGCGTACAAGACCTCGTAAAATGTATTCCAAAGTGATGAGGCCTGCTTCCACAGTTTTACCCATGCCCACTTCATCACACAGCAAGGCCCGCCCCCGTAAATTCATCAAAACGTGGCAAACCGTCCTTAACTGGTAATCAAGAGGCTGAAGATTTCGGGTAGCCTGCAGAGACATCAACGTCTCAAAGCCAGGACTTACGGACAACTGCAAGGCCTGCTGGCGCAGATAGAAATCTGAAGTCTGAGAAAAATGCCCCGCTTGAACCCTCTCGAGAACTTGAGCATCTTGCGCAGTATGGAATACAATGTTTACCAAAGAGTTTTTTGCAGGTAGTGGGAGAGTTCTCTCAGATTGAGGCGTTTTGAATGTGTCCTCTGGTTGAGCTACCGAAATGCTTGGTAGCTCAACCGGAATGCCAATCGGCTTGAACGGTTTGTTAACCTTAGCCGCCGAGGGATTTTTGGAGAGGTTCTTTTCTTTGTTCTTTTCCTTAATAACACGTTTCGTTTGGACTTTTACACGGTCTTTCCCCCTAAGAGTATTTATGTTTTGAACCGCTCTCCCATCTTTTTCTTTCTGGGTGTGCTCGGTCATCTTCTTCTCTCGTATGGGTTGGCTTTCAGTAGTTCCTAATATATTTTTGGGTTTTTCTGTTGGTTTTTCTAAAGGCTTTTGTTTTGTTTTCTGTATCGTCTTTATCTTGGGTTTTTCCATCAGTTTTTCCGGTGCTGTACCAGAACTTGCTTTCCCCAGCAAACTGATAGTTTCCTGAGAATTTTGCTCCTCAACTGAAAATTCCAGGGATAACTGAATTGCGGTCTGCTCAAGATTATGTTCAGGAACTTCCCTACTTGGAATAACCTTGAAATAGTTGTCTCCCATATGAGACAACTCCAGCCGTGAATAACCCTGTGCTTCTAAAAAAACAACAAGATCTCCACCTTTTAGAAAGGTAGCTTGTTTATTAACTTTAGCCATTATCCAACCGCCTGCTTCATCAAGCAAGACGACAGTGCCTGTAGCAAACGGACTGAAGATATCTTTCAGATTGTCTGGAAGAGGCAGCCCATTTAAGACTCTTAGGGTGGGTGGTATTTCAAAAACTACCTTATTAATTAGATCCTGCATTTGTCTCTTCCGCTCCCCTTTATACCTCACTCTACCCTATTATTTTCGTTATAAGTCTGAAATTCTCCTCCTGATATAATAGGCAAAGCGCCCTTTTTGTAAAAAAACGATAATCAATGAATTCTAATTATTTACTACGTGCTCTTTTCATGTCCTCAATATAGGCTAATACTGCATCCTCTTTCGTTGCCCAGGAGGTGACTTGAGATAGGTATACAATGGGCTATTGCCGGTATCCGTTGCCGTAGGTACCCACTGTTCGTTATTCCGGTTAAGCCCATCATAACGGAAATAGGTGCTATACCCTCGTTCATCCGTGGTGTAGTTAATCGTGCTGTTGAGGTAATTGTCGAATATTGGGAGGGTCTGTAGCGATAATTTTTATAGTCCGCCAGCCTACATGCCCGGAGCCAGCGCGCTGACTTAAGAGATTCATGTTTACTTATTTCAGTAAAAAGCTTGACAATTTCTGTATTCTGTTCTTCGCATTTATTCCATTTTCTTCACAGAAGGATTTCATCCATTCTTTTTCACTTTCAGTATAAGGATCTCTCCAAAAGCGTTTGATAAACGACTTCAATTTACTTTTGGAGTCCATTGTTAATTTTGACAAAACACATATACGATTAAAATAATCCAGTAATTCTTGTTCATTTAAACGCCCTTCCAAATAGTCTAAGAATAATAATTCATAGAAAGCAAACGGCATTACATCTGAATCCGGGATTCTCATTAATGTATAATGTGGACCACGTTCTTTTATGTCGTCCGTCACTAAGCTAATACATCCTAACGTTTTGGCCATTGAAATAGCGTATACCTCTCCAAGGTCACTACCCTCGAACAAAATCCTCGTCTCTTTTACGTGGGACAGAAAAATGCTAAACATTCCAATTTCTCTTAAATAAGCATCCGTAACCAACTCAATTTTCCCAGATTCAACATCTTTATCAAATATCTCAAGAATTGCAGAATCTGCATGTTTCTTCAATTCCTGTGTTCGAATAAATTCATACACTTTGAGTTTCTCAAATCTGTTAAATAAAAGATCTTGGAAATCTGCATTGTAAAGATGAAAAATAACATTTGTATCAAGAGACGCATCCATTAATCCATCCCCTTAAGCAAATCGTCAAAGCTTTCATCCTCATTAAGTTCTTCGGAAGGGTCTGCAAAATCATCTGCCTTTAAATCAACAAAGTCTAACGCGGTTTCTAAACTTTTCCTAGGAATTAACTTATCATAATAATTTGAAATGACCCATTCGAGATATTCAGCGGGTATTTTCTTTGCTTCCGAGGATTTGCACAAATCCGAATTACCCTTGATTGCATTCAATAGTTTTGTAGCCGTTTTTTCTATCTTTTCAAATTTTAAATTATTTAAAATAGTATTATCTAAGATGCCTAGTGCTTTCAAGCGAATAAGCGTCATATCATAGCTTACATTAAACGATGTTTGAATCCTGGCTATGTCTAACCCATTCCAAATCTTGATATTCTTATCATTAAGTTCTAGTCTCATAAATTTAAAAATTTTCTCTGTCGACATCAATAAACAAGCAGCAAAATAATTAGCCTCAATTTCATCATCATCTCTATCGTTAAAATCATCGTCTCGGATCATTGTTTTACCCTGCTCGGATAAGTGTAATCTTTGATGCCCCATTTCATGAGCAACAGAAAAAATCTCCCGTGATAATATCTGAGAAGAATTTGAAAAGATTATTCGTTCTGTATCCTTAATTAAAGCAAACCCTAAAAACGATTCATAGCCAATAGGGTATCGAATCATTCGATACCCTACTTTTTCAGCCGCTTCAAAAATATTTTGAAAGCCATAATCCGTTACATTACACTCATCTCTAACAGTTTCAGCTGCTCTTTCTATCTCAAGTTGTCTGCTTTTATTCATTGACATCAACCTGCCTCACGCTATGGTATAGCTTTCGATGAGCATAAAAGGTATCAATCATCTTGTTAATATACTCGAATTTATCTTCTTGAATTGATTGGTTATTCGCTCTAAACATGGGTTGCACTTGAGAAATATTGTTTACAGACGATGTTATGTCTTCAACCTTAACCCCTAAAACTTGGGCAACGGCAATAAGGCTAGCATATGAAATATCGATTAAACCTTTTTCAAGCCTAGCATATTTTTGCCTTGAACAATTCATTTTTTCTGCAATCTGTTCTTGAGTGAATCCCTTGGACTCTCTCAAACTTCGGATTCTCACTCCTACAATTGCATTCATGAATACACTCCCTCCCTTAAACTATATGTACTCTACCCTACTCAAAAACTAATAAATTGTTACGTTACTGTAACATATATGACTATTTTTCTGTAGCTTTATCCATATTATACACGATAATGTTATGCTTTTAAACCATAACTTAGAGTTTGATATAATCTTAGGGTTAGTTGCGGATCTATCGGGATACCCAACAGCTAAAATCCTACGTTTAGGAAAAGTATAGCTCATGCCATGCAAGAAGGATTTGTAACTTCTAGGGGTAGACATAGATAACCAGATTAACCCGCTATTTATCATCCTATCCTGAAACAACTCTGTTCTTACCATATTCTTTTGCTAAGTACAACAGCTGATCAGCCCTATTAATGATTGACTTCATGTCATCCCCTTGTTTAAACTCTGTTACGCCAAAGCTTGCTGTGACCCTCTCTTTAATCCTGTCATGCTCTATCGTTGCAATAAATTCTTTAATACGATTTGCGATTTCCGTTGCTGTTATCAATATTGTCCGGGGAAGTATAATGATAAACTCTTCTCCACCCCATCTGGCAACGATGTCATCTTCCCTAATGATTCCCTTCACTGTATCAATGATTCTAACGATCACTTCATCGCCAGCAATGTGACCATATGTATCGTTTATCCGTTTGAAATTATCGATATCAAATACACTGACTACCAGTACATGTGAAATTAGATATAATGCAATCAGTATTTTTGTACCTTCAGTTAACGTTGGTATCGTGAATGGGGTCAAAACCACAAAAATTCCAATGAAAAAAGCAGCTGCACAAATATTTGTTATCCATCTATTTGGAATTATAAATAGGCAAAATGTCATGATCACCAAGTCAAGTGCTTCAAATATCAAATCCATAGGTGCAAAATGGATCGCAATGTATTCATGTAATAGGTACATCAGTATGGCATAAACGATTACTGACTTTATAGCAGCGATTTTATTTGGCGCCTTATTCAGAAGGATATATACAATAATCCCCAGCACTAAAATTGCAATTCTTGGTATTAAAGAATGATAGACAACCACTGATATGTCTGCATATTTTAAATAAAGGTAATCCCAAATAACAAGTATAAGATTTATGATGCTAAAGATTAAGACCATATTTCTGCTTGTTCGCAGACCCTTTTTAACTTCACTCTCATGAAATTCGTTTTCGATGTTTTTATCTTTGAACTCTGCCAGACAACTTATTTCAGGCTCCACTATTTTTTCACATCCTATTGGTCAGTCCTATTCCCTATTTTACATTTATCATCGCCTTTTTTAAAGGTTTCAGGGACATGATGTAACGTCAATCTATCAGCTGCGGTTGATTTCCAACAATCTCATATTTGGACTCCGTGACGATGCTGCCATTCTCTTTTTTCTTTTGGAAGATGACAAGGCCGTACCCGTCGCCGGTTTTGCTCCGGAAAGTCTCGTAAATATATCTTACCCCGTTTTCTATCGTTTCTCTGGAACCAGTCCAATAGGGACAATTACTAGATCCACTCTCTGGATTTATGGGCTTCCAGGTCTTCCGGCAGGTCTTCCAGGATGCGGTCCGTTTCCCATGTCTGGCCGGCGTTGTAGCGGAGCCGAGTCTGCACATGGTAGATCACTTTTTCGCTTAATGTTAAACCATAATATTCACCAAAAATCCTCAATAACTTTCTGCATATTTGAATATTTTGTAAATTTCGGTACTCGATTGACCGTAGAATAATCATCAACCTCGTAAGACTGCGACAATCTTACGAGGTTTTATATTATGGTACTACCTTTATAGGTTTATATGTATTTCTTCTTTGTATTTCGGCAACCAATACATCAACCTTTTGATTTTGCGCCATAAATTTTTCATCCTTTGTGAGAGGGATACCCTTTCTCCATGCTTCATTCGCAAGTTTGTTGAGTTTTTCTTTCTCTTTTTCCAGCTTTTTATTAATAGGAATATTTTTCATACTAGACCTCCCTGATTTTCCATATTATTGAATCTACTAACGATATATCGTTAGTAGATATCACTTCCCGCTTCTTTTCAACGGTATTCCGTTAACCATTTGTAATATAAATTGCTATCCTGTGAATTATAAGGATAGCGTTTCTTTTTTGAGGTGATAGAATGAATATTTCTCAGGCGGTAATCCACCGCATAGAAGAGCTGTGCCGTGAAAGGAATCTGACCATTAATGCCCTCAGTAACGTTTCAGGCGTTACACAATCGACTGTAAATGATATTATGAGCGGTAAAACATATAACGCAGGAATTGGTACCATAAAAAAGTTGTGTGATG
>LOEW01000090.1 GCA_001516045.1 Desulfosporosinus sp. BRH_c37 | reverse complement strand
ATGCAGCACTTCCATAACAACAACTTCTCCTTAGACTGGTTTCATTTAAGGCTAGTGCAACAACCAATATGGGTTATTCTGCCCTGCGTGCTTCCCGAAGGAGCAACAATCTGTGATACACCAGGTCGATGTGGTCCGTCTGATACACGGGCTCGCGGCACCAAGAAAGTTCGACCTACCTTCGCCAGCCTAATTAGTAGTATGGACAAAATTTTCATTCATCAGTAGTACCGCGCAGCGGCATGGGGTTCTGATACGTTAACAAAACCACTGGCCCTCAAAACCATCCTTCACAGCATAATATCTTTTCAATTCAGGAGATGTTGTCGTACCACCATTGCCAAGAAATCATCTACCTCGGCGGGGAGCCTTCTCTCCATCCGAATTTTGCAGAAATTCTTTGCGATGGAAGCGCATTTGGACTTACTCAGACTATCATTACCAACGGTCAAAACCTAACATCTGAGTTTGCGTCCTTCTTATCTACTATTCCCAATCTCCAGGTAGGCATTTCTCTGCATGGGCCTTCCGCTCAGATTCACGATGGATTGACTAATGTTCCAGGCTCCAGGGATAAAGTGCTTCGAACTGTGAGTTATCTAGAAGAAAAAAAGGTTTCGTGGCATATACAAAT
The DNA here is from genome assembly GCA_001516045.1 of Desulfosporosinus sp. BRH_c37. Classification (GTDB taxonomy): domain Bacteria; phylum Bacillota; class Desulfitobacteriia; order Desulfitobacteriales; family Desulfitobacteriaceae; genus Desulfosporosinus. The sequence continues at coordinate 7,110 of LOEW01000090.1, read as the reverse complement.
CTCAGTCCTACGAGATAATTTCGAGTTGATTGAGGAAATTTACTCCGTCGTAGCAGTTATCGGCAGACCAGAACGGCTCGATTTAAGCCGTATGGTTGCGGAAGGACGCGGCCATGATCAAAATGGCTTCTTGAGCGAACTACAGTGGAAAGAAGTTTTCGTAACCCTAGACAGACTAAAAAGAATAGGTGTCCGTTGTAAAATAGAATCTTTTCCCCGTTGTTGGGTTCTGGAAGTTGCCAAAGAAAGAAATCTAAACTACCAACTATTAAAAGAATGCTTGCGTCCATGTTCTACCTGGTTAACGCAGATTCCTCTAGACTATAATGGCAATGCACGTTTTTGCCCAACCGGAGGTTTAATACTGGGAAACATTTTATCTGATGGACTTCTTAATGTATGGCAGAATAACCCCATCATACATGAATACCGAGAATTCGGTTGGCTAGATAAACCCTGCCTAAACCGTGCGACTGGTTTCGTTTGTTCCGATTTTGCTTACTGTTCAGGCGGTTGTCGCCGCACGTTTGGAGGCGACATGTTTCAAGTTGACTCACTTCTCCACCTTTAATCATCTACAGTGATTTTAGGAAGAGTTACGATCAATTATCACTTATGTCGCTCACTAAATATTTTTTACCAGACACATTAAACCAAATAGTGATCATTTAGTTATTAATCTTGGATAGGGGTCGTGTCCAATCTCAACATAGTCTGAACCTTATACCGCACCACATTGTCAAAACACAATTTTGCGAGATGAAAAAACTGGAGAAGAGGAACAAGGCCCCTGTTCCTCTTCTCTTCTATTTAATCCCGGCACTCTGCGACGGCGAAAAATTTTAATCCAATTAATAAGACGGATAATCAGTCCCACTATAATAGTGCGTATGGTGATGTGCCATCGCTGTTATTCCTCTGTGACTATGCACATGCGAACCATCAGCCAGATATACAGCAGGGCCAGTCATACCGGAATAGTAATGCACATGCCCATCGGCCCACGAAGTGGTCCCCTTATAATAGTGAATATGAGAGACACCGTGCGCTACTCCCAAACTAGTCGCCCCTATCATAATATGAGTGTGTCGATCATTGACTGATGTTACAAAAGAAAAACCGTGCATATGGTTAAGATCTGTTCTTAAAAACACCCGCTCACCTCCCGTTATTGATTATTCGGACAAAATTCCCATAAAGTTTAATTCAGTATATGGATATCTTTGGAAATTAGTGAGTTTTCCCTGACCTTTAAATTCAGTATCTCTTCCTGTAACGCTTTGTTTTAAGCCTTTTCACTATTTTCACAATTTGTCCAATATTGAAACACTGTTCATATATGTTACACTGCTCTTAAAGTACTTTGAATAGAGCGGATGTTTATAAATATGTAACAAATTTGAACAGTTTATAATACTTAAGAAATTCATTAGCCCTTTTATGGGCTTTTTATAATTGGCATAGCTATTGCATTATAAATTATTGAAAATACCAAATAATTAAATAATATTGGAGGTGTACCTTTTAGTTCTTAATTAGTTTCAACATCAAAGGGGGAGGAAAAATGTTAGAGGGTTGTGTTCCATGGCCAGAAGAATTTAAAGAAAGATATATACGCAATGGATACTGGGAACAGATTCCGCTTGGGAAGGCTTTTGATCGCCTTGCAGAGTTTTTCCCAGATAGAGAGGCACTAGTTTTTGGTGACCAGCGGTTTACTTATTACCAATTAAAAAATATTTCCGATAGATTGGCTGTCAAATTCCTGGAGATAGGTTTAAGGCCCTTAGATCGTATAGTCGTTCAGTTACCAAATGTTCCCGAATTTGTATTTGCATATTTTGCTCTTTTAAAAATTGGTGTTATTCCGGTATTGTGCTTAACTGCTCACAGATTTAACGAAATTACCTACATCGCAGAAAAAGCTCAAGCCAAAGGGTACATTATTTCAGATTATTATCGCAATTTTAGCTATCTAGAATTAGCAAAAGAAGTTCGTGACACAGTTTCTTCGATTAAATATGTTTTCGTAGTCGGTGAAGAGTCCAGGGGAAATATTCTTATAAGTGACCTAATTATAGCTGATTCTAAACAAAGTTTAATTGAACAAGTTCTTGATAAGTATAGTCCAGATCCTTTCGAAGTGGCAGTTTTACTTCTTTCAGGGGGAACAACAGGTTTACCGAAATTAATTGCTCGGACTCATAATGACTACTTATACACAGCCAAGATAAACGCCCTTCACGCCGGACTAAATAAGCATAGCGTCTATCTTGCCGTTGCTCCTTTGGCTCACAATATGACTTTAGCTTGTCCAGGGATAACCGGTACATTTTTGCATGGCGGTAAGGTTATTCTTACTTCTTCAACGGATACAGCGACAATTTGTGCACTAACTGAAAAAGAAAAAATTACAAATTTGCCTTTGGTCCCAGCGATGGTCATTAGCCTTCTGAATTATGAAATGGTCAATGATTTCAATCTCTCATCTTTAGTTGCCATTATTTCCGGAGGTTCAAAATTAAACCCTGAGGTAGCTAAAAGGGTAAAACCTGAATTGGGGTGCGAGATAATTCAGCAGTTTGGGATGGCAGAAGGTATGCTGGCGATGACTGATATCCATGATCCTGAAGAAATGAAATATAAAACAATCGGACGTCCCCTTTCTCCAGCAGACGAAATCAAAATTGTTGATGATAAGGGGATAGAGGTGCCTGTTGGAGAAATAGGCGAACTTTGGTGTCGCGGTCCCTATACAATTAGAGGCTACTACCAAGCCCCTGAACATAATGCCCAAGCTTTTTCAGCCGATGGATTTTATAAAACTGGTGATTTAGTCAAATTGGATCCGAGTTGTGGTGGTTTATCAATTCAGGGACGTAAGAAGGACCTTATTAACCGTGGGGGCGAGAAAATAAGTGCTGAAGGACTTGAAAACTTAATACTGGCCCATCCTAAGGTGCATAATGCTGCAGTTGTTGCTATGCCAGATCCCGTACTAGGAGAAAAGGTGTGTGCCTATATCATTCTCTACCCAAAGCAAGTGATAACTCTAGAAGAATTAAATAATTTTTTATTAGGTAAAAAAATTGCCAAATTTAAGCTCCCTGAACGGTTAGAAATAATGGATCAATTCCCTCTAACAAACGTCGGTAAAATATCTAAAAAAGATTTGCGTTTCGATATTCAAAAGAAATTAGAATCAGTAGCAAAGAACTAAGCTTAGATTTTGAGTTAAGTAAGTGAAGTAAAATTTGAAAGGATGAATCGAGAATGAAGATATTATCTCCTGTAGATTTTAAAAATTTACGTTTAAAGAATCGAATAGTATGGTTACCCATGGTAAGTTGGTTAGCCGACGAAGAAGGATTTGTAACTGATGAGTTAATAGCAAGGCATCAACGCAGAGCGGAGGGTGGAGTTGGACTAATTATTCTTGAGGCAACTGGAGTATTAGCTAGGAAGAGTCCCAAATTACTAAGGATCAATGATGATAAATACATGCCCGGATTAGAGAAAATGGTTCAGGCTGTGCATAATGCCGGCTCAAAAATGTCCGTCCAACTAATTCACTATGTAAAACAGGCAACCTCCGGATGGAAGCAAAAAGTCGAAGATCTAACTCTGGACGAAATAAAAGAAGTAAAAAAGGAGTTTGTTGATGCAGCTGTCCGGGCAAAAAAAGTAGGTTTTGACGCAATTGAACTTCATGTTGCGCATAGCTATACTCTTTCGTCTTTCGTTTCCCTCTTAAATAAACGTGAAGATGAATATGGTCACAATTCTAAAGGCCGGAGCAAAATAGTCACTGATATCATCGAAACGTGCAGAGAAAGACTCGGTGACGATTACTGCATCGGTGCTCGAATAAGCGGAGAGGAATTTGTCACGGGTGGTAATACTTTAAAACAAACTAAGGTCATATCTCGTTTAATGGCTGAAAAGGGCCTAGATTACCTTAGTATTTCGGCGGGCGGTAAAACAGAAGATGGTCGCTGGTACACTGGATATAGCGGAACCAGGGCTATGCCTACGAGTAATTTGCCTAATGGTTGCCATGTTTATCTATCTAAAGGAATCAGAGAAGAGTTGTCGCCATTAAGAGTACCGGTCATTGCCTCGGGAAAAATTAATTCGCTCGAACTTGGAGAACAAATTATACAAGAAGGAAAGGCAGACCTAATCGGTGTAAGCCGACCTTTACTCGCGGATCCAGATTGGATCCTAAAACAACAAGAAAACCGTAAGAAAGACCTGGTTCCTTGTATGTATTGTAACGCTTGCTTGGAGAGAGATCAGCGCTGGGAACCGGTGGAATGTATTGAGGCAGAGAAACGCCAATCCAAGTGAACTCGTTAAGCTTATAGAAGTGAGAGTCTTACGATTGGATAAATTCAAAAAGATTTGAACTAAGGAGGAAAACGAATAATGAGTTATACAGATATTTTATATGAGAAAAATTCAGGGATTGCTAAGATAACCATCAATAGACCTGAGGTACTTAATGTGTTTCGCTGGGAAACTCTTGACGATTTAATTACGGCATTTACTGATGCAGATAATGACCCTACCATCGGGGTGGTAGTGATAACAGGAGCAGGCGATAAAGCTTTCTGTGTTGGCGGCGACGCTGAAGCCATGAAAGATCTTGAGGGCAAGACCGGAGCGAAATGGAACAAAAAGTTATTAACTCTCTCAACTTTAATGAGAACAATAGATATACCTATCATTGCGGCCATTAACGGCTATTGTATTGGCGGCGGGAATGAGATTAATGTCTTTTGTGATTTAACAATTGCTTCTGAGCGAGCGAAGTTAGGTCAAGCAGGGACCAAGGTTGGGGCAGCTCCTATTTGGGGTTGTACTCAGTTGTTACCCCGGATTGTAGGAGAGAAAAAAGCCCGCGAAATGGTTTATATGAGTAATCTCTATACCGCCGAAGAAGCGGAAAAGATGGGTCTGGTCAATAAAGTGGTTCCCCATGAGCAACTTGCAGAAGAGGTTCAAAAATGGTGTGAGCGGATTTTAGAGATGAGTCCCCAGTCCATTCGTATTGCCAAAGTATCACTGAATTTTGAGTCGGATTTGCTTACTCCCTCATTTAATCATGCAGCAGCCTTACTTAATAGTTTATGGGGAAGTGAACAGCTTAAAGAGGGGTTAAAAGCGCTTAAAGAGAAAAGAAAACCTGAATTTGGTAGATTTCGTCAGTAGGATAGTTAAGAGAAAGGAATGGTCTTCTTGCGCGAAATTAGCACAATTGGAATTGTGGGTGCCGGACAAATGGGCAACGGTATTGCACAAGTGGCAGCCCAGGCTGGTTACCAAGTGATTGTCCAAGATGTTTTTCCAGAGGCCTTGAACAAAGGGCACGCCAATATTGAAAAGAACCTTCTTAAGGGTGTCCAACTCGGTAAAATTCCGTCTGAGACTGTGAAAGCGATTCTAGGTAGACTTATGTTTACTCTTAATATTAGCGAATTAGCCGATGCGGACTTTATTATTGAATCAGCAACGGAAGACCCAGAATTAAAAGCGGAACTATTCCGTCGTCTCGATCAAGAAACTGCACCTGATGTTATTATAACAACCAATACTTCTTCACAGAGTGTCACACGCTTGGCAGGTCTAACGAAGCGGCCTGGGTTAGTGGCGGGAATGCACTTTTTTAATCCGGTGCACATCATGAAACTGGTTGAGATTATTGACGCTTTAGAGACGACGCCCGAGACTTTACAAATAATAACTGATATTGCCAAAAAGATGGGTAAAGAAACCGTCATTATCAAAGATATGCCAGGCTTTGCGACCAGTCGAATTAGTGCCATGTTGGGAAATGAAGCCTTTTATATGTTGATGGACGGCTTAGGTACGCCTGAGGATATCGATAAGGCTTTAAAATTGGGGCTAAATCTTCCGATGGGGCCATTAGAACTTGGTGATTTAGTGGGTCTTGATACCAGACTTAAGGTACTTGAGAATATGCAACAAAACCTCGGTGAACGATTCCGTCCCTGTCCTTTAATGAGAAAGTACGTTGAAGCGGGGCGTTATGGTAAAAAAGTCGGAAAAGGTGTTTACGATTATCCTGACAAGTAACTTAAATAGGAGGTCCCATATGAAAACTTCAGCTAATTATAGAGAAAGAATGGCAAAGTTGCGCTCAAACGTCTATATGGGTGGAAATCTTGTCGGTCGAGATGATCCCATCTTTGAGCCTGGTTTGAATACTCTTGCCCTAACTTATGATTTAGTTAACGATGAAAAATATAGTGACTTACTAACCGCAACTTCCCATTTAACGGGGGAAAAGATCAACAGGTTTACTCACATTAGCCAAAATAGTGATGATCTTATGAAAAAGCAAGAAATGACTCGTGAACTTTGTCAAAGATCTGGTCGCTGTATCCAACGTTGTATGGGTATAGACTCTTTGAATGGCTTGAGTGTTGTAACCAAAGAAATCGATGAGGCGACTGGCTCAAAATATTATGAGCGTTTTACAAAGTATTTAAAATGGTTCCAAGAAAATGACCTGATTGGAAATGCTGCACAAACAGATGTCAAAGGCGATCGCTCGTTACGTCCACATCAACAAGCGGATCTAGATCTTTATTTACGTGTCGTTGAGCGGCGCGAGGATGGCATAGTAGTACGTGGAGCCAAAGCACATAACTCCATTGCAGCCTATGCAGATGAGTTGCTTGTTTTCCCGACCAGAGCAATGACATCTGAAGAAGGAGATTGGGCAGTAGCTTTTGCTATACCGGCAGATGCCGAAGGAGTGTATTTAATCAGTGTGCCCCATATTCATAAAACTCGAAAGGAACTGAAGGCTCCAATTACTGAATATGGAACAATGCATGCCTTTACAGTATTTGATAATGTATTTGTTCCTTGGGATAGAGTATTTATGAATGGAGAGCACAAATTTGCTGGTCGTCTTGCTTCACTGTTCGCCTTGTACCATAGGCATAGTTATACAGGATGTAAACCTGCTTTAACCGATGTTTTAATGGGCACTGCAGCTTTGGTAGCAGATTACAGTGGACTAGGGAAGGTCTCTCATGTGAGAGATAAACTGGCTGATATGATCGCCGTAGCGGAATT
>LOEW01000089.1 GCA_001516045.1 Desulfosporosinus sp. BRH_c37 | reverse complement strand
CGGCTAAGTCGGAGGGATTGCTCCCTCTTTCTCGCCTAAGAACTGTACGTGTCCCTTTCAAGACATACAGCTCAAGCTCTCATTTATCCGTCTGTCTTTATGATATTTCCGCCAGTCTCAGTTGTCTTATGGTTTTACAGCCTTCCTGTTTTTGTTGTTCATTTTGAGGCTCACCTTTTAACGGGAACATTTTTCCATATCGTCTATTACAATATCCATGTACCAATTGTAAGTTATTATATTTCCTTGTCCCGCCGTGTATCACCGGTACTTTTTCTTTTACTACCAGTTTCTCACTGAAATTCGTAATACTCATTCTGCATATAGGGCATTTATAATTCTGAATTTTAGCCAGTTTCTGTTTGCTTTTAATACAGTTTCTGTCAAAATCTTTTTCGTCCCTATTCTCGAAGTATTCGTTAAGGCAAGCGTCATATGGCGTTGCTCTGAATTTAATAAGTGTATGCCTGACTATCGGTATCCACGACATTTTTGTGAGTTGCTTGTGCTCTTTCGGGTCGGTCAGTATCCATCGATTTTTGCTTTGTCCCGTTATATCTGGTTTGTAGTATCTATCTACTATCCAAGTTTTGCTTTTCCTTGGATGTAGATATTTTAGAAATATAAACGTACATTCCCAGACATGGTGGTCCATATATGAATACGTCTGCTTTGCGACCGAAGGCGACCAATAGTTACCTATGCCTCTTATAATGGGATTGAGTTTGTCTGTTATTGCGCTAATGTTACTGCCTTTCAGTCTCTGTATTTCCTTTGAGATGGTTTCCTTACTTTTCTTGATAGATTCCTTTGATGGCTTTATCAGCAGTTTTTTGCCCTGACACGTTGGGTATAATCTAACATTAAAGCCCAGAAAGTTAAAGCCGTCCTCTATTGGCACTACTCTTGTTTTTTCTTTTGATAATTCTAGGCCCCTTTTCTCCAAATATGGCTTTAGTAGTCCATAGACATCTTCTGCATCCTTTTGTGTATTACACATTATTACAAAATCATCTGCATAAAACACTAGGGTATATTTGCTCTTATTTGCATAACTTACATTTCTGCCATTGCTCTTCACGGGTTTGTATTTTATTCCAAGTAGTTCTTCCATACCCATTAGTGCAATGTTTGCAAGCACCGGTGATACAATATTTCCTTGCCCGGAACCGAGTTCGGTTTCGTTATATACACCGTTGTCAACGTATCCTGCTTTTAGCCATTTTTCTATCAGGTCAGCAAAGGGGAATTCTTTTATCTGCTCCATGATGTAGTCGTGTTTCAGGTTGTCAAAACAACCCTTAAAATCCCCTTCAAAAATCCATCTTTTATTACCTCTGCAACAGGACAGAAAGATCCTCGCAATAGCGTCGTGACATCCTCTTTTGGGTCTGAAACCGTATGATATTGGTTCAAACCTTGCCTCCCATTGTGGCTCCAATGCTCCTTTAATGATATTTTGATATATTCTGTCTCGCAATGTAGGTATACTGAGTGGTCTTAATTTTCCGTTTTTCTTTTTGATATAGGTTCTACGTGACGGTTTGGGATTATGTTTTTCTATATCCAATTTGGATAAGTCATAAAACAATTTTACTCTATCTTTATTGGATAATGCTGTTTCACCGTCAACACCTGCTGTCTTTTTGCCCTTGTTAGTTTGAGTAACTCTTTTTATGGATACCAGCAGCATTGCCTTACTTCTTACTAAGAGTCTTTGCAGATTTCTTACTTTGCGTTTATCACCAAGACATTCGGCACGGTATATCCGCTGTTGCAATTTTTCTACATGCCCTTTAACATGGAACCAGTTGATTTGTTTCCATTGGGTATCGGGAGGTAATGTGGACTTCCTATAATTTGAAGTTTTTCGCATCTGTTACCTCACTTTTGAAATCTTGCTTTTCGTTTTATTCCGTGTTGATTACCAGTTGGAAGTCAGCGCCCTTTCGGGTATGTAATTTTTTTACATTATTCGCCCAGTTATTTCTTATTCCTGTTGGTTTGCACCATAGCGACATTTGCTTTTTCCAACGCTCCTTTATCCTCTGGAGATTGTGTCTTCCTTGCGGTTGACCTACCGAAAAATCGGACTCCATAGGACTTATCAAGTTCAGCTTCTATTAGATACGAATGGGTTAGGTTCATTCAATACACCGGCAGATATATAGGTAGTAATATACGCATATGCGAAGCTGCGTTTTCCAATCTGCAATACAGTGGTTAACATATCCCAGCCATTGCCGCTAATGACGATGCTTAATCATAAACCATACCATTCTTTCCCTCGCCCCTAGTTGCCATGGATACTAGGCAACTAGTTGGGCTTTTCCTCCTGCAACCCACCCCGGAGTTACCCCCGACGCAGTTTCGGACGGGAATGTCCCTACTACTGGGACATCAGACTGTAGTCTGCACTAATCATTCAAGAAGAAGCCGCTTCTTGTCGCACTCTTATTATTAGCCTAACGGGTATATGGATTTGTGGAAGTTCTGTTAACCTTGAATCCTGCAAAAAATAAGAAAAACGCGAAATAGTATACGGATGCGAATCGCTTTCCCTTTGCTAAATATCTATTGTCTTTATCCATCTTAGTTAGATTACGTACGGTTCAATTTGCCCCAAATAAATGATTTATCACGTTTTACAATAACAACTCTCTAAATCTCAAAAAACAATCGATACAGAATTTAAATTAACATATTCAGCTATTCCATCAGAGCGATTTTTGATAAAATAACTAACTAGAATTATTTCTTTATCCTCGCCCAAACAGACTGGACAAATATTGTTCCATTGATAATCTTCCTCCCGTTTGATATAAAGCTTCTGGGGCCATGTGCGATTACGTCTTGACACAATCACATTTTCTTCTATCGGCAATTCCTGGAGGATTGTTTCCATCTGCAATTGTCTTTGAAGGTCTTTTTCTCGGACTGTTAAAGACTCTAATGAATCAGGATTGCTTTCTTTAGCATAGTTCATCTTCCATACCAAAGGTCGCCTTGTCAGATTAGCCGCTGGATTTTGTATTCTAACTATATTTGGCTTATTATTTATATTTGTTACCCTATACACAAAGTAGGAATCTCCAAACCGTTTGGCGGTTAACCATTCATTGTGAGTCATCTCGAAATGCGTATCTTCGCCGGGTGTTGCTTTTACTTCGATGAATTTCAATCTGCCATCGGGAAAATAGCTTAGGATATCATACCCAGCCCGGGGAGCATAAAGACTTACCCTTCTTACTCTTTTTGCTAAGTGAGGGTAATCCCACAAGGACTCCTTTTCATCTGCCAGCACATATTGTTCTCCTATTTCGCCAATGTTTAGATTTTGGCGATAGTGTCCGACCATAGTCTCTTTATCATCTTGGATAATTGGAGATAGACAATACAAGGTTCCTCGTTTTTTAACCTTATCACAGGCCATTAGCCAGTCAAGCCGTGTATTAAGCAGACCCGGATTATTCCAACGAATACCAGGGTGCAATGATATAACTACATCGAGCAAATCATCTGCGTTTTTGGGAGTATCCAATAAATCAAGAATTTCGCCAAAAAAGAAAATTCTATCGCTCAGATGGTCAAATAATAAATCAGATTGAATAGTATTATCTTCAATTAATAACCATTCCTTTGCCCAATCAGTCAGATGTAGATATCGTCCTATATCTATATACTATATCTAAAAAAGAAGAATAAATAAATCTGGCAGCTTGCACACTGCTTTTTTCCCAGCCTAAATTATTTCTTATCCACTGCGATAGAGATACCATCGTAACCAGCTTTTTATTAGTTTCTTCCTCGCTAATCCACAGAAAAGAATGTCTAAGTGAGTCTAAAAAGCTCAAAGGAGAACCTGGCAGTCTAGTTAAACTCAACTTTTTTTTAACCATTTTTTATTCTCCTTTATAAAAAGAAATCCTTTAGTTTTGTCATTGGCAAGGGCAATAAAGAACGCAAAACCTTTTTAACTCCTGCTGCCAAGACATTGTTTATCTCAAGAACTCGGAACCGAATGACAATGAGAGCAATTCAGAATGTTGGTTAAGAAATATGTAATTGCTTCAGTACTTGATCCAAAAACCTTATCTGAGCATAAGCTCCGACACCGCCACATAATGTACAAGTACGGACGTGAAGAATTACGTTCGCTCCAGCAAATTTTAGGGCATAAGGACGTAGTCACAACCGAGCTTTGTACCCATATTGATGAGCATCTATTGCAATACGCCGTATATTCAAACCCGCTCGCCATGATGTTTAATTAAGTACATATCCCTTAACAATTCAAGAGTATATGGATAACTAGAAGTTGCCTTATTGGGAAGCAATTGATGGTTTACATACCAAATTTATGAATAAGAATAAGACCCTACATAATTGTGCACGAAATGTCGTATGGATACATTCAACACCTGCTATTCTATTGATATAGGAGGTCATATAAATGGATTTGCTTAAAACATGAATGAAGCGTTAAGGTATATTGAAGAAAATCTTACCAATAATATTGATTTTAAAGAAGTAGCGGGGCTGGCTTTTTGCTCAGAATATCATTTCACAAGAATGTTTTCTTTCCTAGCAGGTGTGACGCTCTCTGAATACATCCGCCGCAGACGCCTCACTCTTGCAGCATTTGAGCTTAAAGATAGCAACGTAAAGGTCATTGACATTGCTATGAAATACGGGTACAACTCATCAGATTCTTTTGCAAGGGCTTTTCAAAATTTGCATGGTGTAACACCGTCCGAAGCTAGAAATAATGGCCAATCCCTTAAAGCCTACCCACCAATGACCTTCCAGTTATCAATTAAAGGAGGAATTGAAATGAACTATCGAATTGAAGAAAAAGAGGCATTTCACATTGTTGGCATTAAGAAAAGAGTTCCGATAATTTTCAATGGGGTTAATATGGAGATCGCCTCTATGTGGAAAAGTTTAGATGCTAAAATGATCAATAAGCTAAAAGAACTTTCTAATGTAGAGCCTATGGGGTTGCTTAGTGCATCCACAAACTTTTCCGAAGATAGGATGGAGGAAAAAGGGGAGCTTGATCACTATATTGGCGTAGCAACAACTAAGGAGTGTCCAGATAATCTAACTCAGCTTAGTGTCCATTCTTCAACATGGGCAGTATTTGAAGCAATCGGACCATTTCCCAAGACGCTGCAAAATGTATGGGGACGAATTTATTCCGAATGGTTTCCATCCTCAAACTATGAACTAATACAAGGTCCAGAAATCCTATGGAATGAGAATAAAGATGTAACCTCACCAACATTTAGAAGCGAAATATGGATACCGATTTCGAAAAAGTAATATAAGGCGTGAATTATTAAGTATCCAAAGAGCTGTTTGACAGCTCTTTTTCATTTAGCGTCACGCATAGACTAAACTACCGCCCACTGAAGTGGGCGGGTTAAAGCATAAATGCTTATCGACTGAAAGTCGACCGCCCAAGGATTAATCCTTCTGAAAAGACCTGTCGCTGAAAGCAACTTTTTTATGACTGAAACTCATTCAGTAATCTTAAAAATCTCGTTACCTCCCGAGAGTTCTTGGTCTTCTATATACTTCTTAATCGTTTCTTCTGTCACACTTCCTACCGTTGCGCAAAAATACCCTCTCGCCCATAAATGTTGACCCCAGTATCTTTTCTTTAATTCCGGATATTGATCCTGCAATAACCTTGATGATCTCCCCTTAAGATATTGTACTATTTTACTCGGTGCCAGACTCGGAGGACATGACAGCAGCATGTGCACATGATCCCTTCCGATATTTCCTTGTACAATTGTAATATTTCTTGCTTCGCATCCTTGTCTGACAAGTTCTCGTAACCGTTTTGATATTTCTCCGCCAAGTATTTTATACCGATACTTTGTAACCCAAATGAT
>LOEW01000088.1 GCA_001516045.1 Desulfosporosinus sp. BRH_c37 | reverse complement strand
ACATCAAGCCCTGCACAGGAAAATGACTCTTGAACTTCCATACGCTGGTTCTCCGCCAGTTTTCCTAGGAAAGGATTCATCACCTCCCATAACCCAGTCGTGGCATAGATTGGTATCTTTAATTTACGTGCTAGGATACCCACCCCCCGGATATGATCCACATGTTCATGCGTAACCACAATCCCTTCAATCTCTGAGTCGGATATGTTTAATCTGGAGAGGTTATGTAATAGGCTCTTCCCACTAATTCCGCAATCTACCAGTAAATGTCGGTTGTCCTCTCCGACAAGAATTGCGTTTCCGGAACTTCCGCTCGCTAATGTCGTAAAATGCATTTCTATTTCCTCCATTCCGGTAACTTAAAATAATATAGCAAAAAGGTCGAAGAAGGGAGTGAACTCGTTCAACTAAAGTTGAACATCGAGTCTTCGGTGACGTAAGTCTCCAGTGACGTAACTCTCCGGTGGAGAGTTACGCCGAAGGCGCAAGGCTAGTAAGGACACTTAAGCGCTGAAGGATGACTTACGCCGTAGGCGCTGAACCCTTGAAAATACTTTCGCGCCGTAGGATGGAGTCTACCTCCTTCGCCGCTAAGTGTTTCTATTGGGAAAGGCGGCTCGGCGATACTCTCCACTGGAGACTATCGTCACCGAAGCGGAGTACGGGGTACCACTCCCACTTGTAGAAGTGGGAGTCTCACGATTGGATAACAATTTCAAACCCTCCTTAAGTCGGGCACGATGCATCGTGCCCTTACTGCGCCGTCGGATTTTTCAAAGCTGGGTTCGGGTTCGACGTGCCGCCTGCTGACGGATTAGTCTTAAGTGCACTTTGAGCTTGACTTATAAGTGATTTAGCATTATCTTTGTCCGTATTGTTTGAAGCAATATTCTCAGCCTTCTCCCACTGGATGATAGCACCTGGCAAGTCTTGTTTTACATTAGCTAGAAAAACCCCATAATTGACCAAACCGTTATAAAGATCTGGTTTAAGCACTAACGCTTCTTTATAACTGTTTTCCGCCAGATCATTATTCCCACTTTTAAAGGCAGCCGTTGCCATGTCTACCATAACATTTGGATCTTTATTTGTTTTTAATACATTCTGGTAAGCCTCAACAGCATGCTTGAAGTTCGCTTCAGTCTCAGAAGGCGCGACCGTTGTAGATGCGACCCCCGCGTCATAGTATTCATTTCCCAAAGCAGTTTGCAGCGGTACATTTCCTGGGTCTGCTTTAGCCTGCTGAACCATCGCTTCAATACGCACTTTTTGGGCTTGGTAATCTGCAGTAGCATTGGCAGTATTTGAATTCTTCGAAGCGGAGGGTGGTACATTTCCGCTCAAGAAATAGCCAAGAAACCCCGAACCAATCATGGCAATACTAATAATAACTGTAAGAATCGTAGCATAAACACGTTGCGTCTTTTTCTTCAAGTAGCTCGCCCCCTTGACCATTTAATTCCAAATACTATTGTAACATGCCTTCTCAAACCATCCAAACTAAATTTTCATAACTAATTGAACAACCCTAACAGCGGACTTCCTGTACTAAAGATGAAGGGACTTTATCCAAATCGTAAGACTCCCACTTCTACAAGTGGGAGCGGTGCACCTTATTCTGCTTCGGTGGGGGTAGAGTCCCCCACCGAAGATTCGATGTTCAACTTTAGTTGAACGAGTTCACTTTGTTGAATTTCTTTGATTTTTACATAGAATGCCACTTCTAAGCGTTTTTTCTGAAGCTCGCAGCCCAATGTATAGACCTCTGTCAGTCTTTGGGTGAAGGAGACGTTAGCCGCATGGCACCCTCCGCTACAAGCAAAGCGTGCCCAACACTCCCGACAAGACGATTTAGCATAGACATTTGCCGAGCGAAAGTCCTGAACCAACTCAGCCTTAAGTCGATGAGGATTATTGTCATAGAGTGAACCCATTTTATACTCAGCTTGACCAACAAACTGATGACATGGATAAAGATCTCCCTCTGGAGAAATCGCCACATACTCGTGACCGGCACCACAGCCAGACAGCCGTTTGATCAAACAAGGTCCTTGGTCTAAGGCGACATTAAAATGAAAGAAATTAAAGGACTTATCTTGCGCACGACGCGCTACGAGTGCTTCACCGAGGCGATCATATGCTTCACGTATTTTATCAAGATCTCCTTCATGGAAAGCGTAAGCATCCTTCGGGGCTGCGACAACCGGTTCCATCGAAATCTGATTTACACCTAGATCTGCTATGTGCAAAACATCCCGATCAAAATCTAAATTAAAATGCGTATACGTTCCACGAACGTAGTAATAAGTCCCTACCGCGAAGGGTGAACTTGCTGGCCGTTTAGCTGCAAATTGTTTGATTAAAGGGGTAACTTTGGAGTAACTTCCCCGACCATCAGCGTAAGGCCGCATGCGGTCATGAACTTCCGGGCGACCATCTAAGCTCAAGACCACACTGATCTCCTCTTGTTCGAGGAACTCTTGAACTTTTTCATCCAGTAATACGCCGTTTGTAGTTAGGGTAAATTTGATAGTTTTATTCTGATCTGCTGCAGCTTTTCTTCCGTACTTAACTAAATCTTTAACCATCCTAAAGTTAAGCAGCGGTTCCCCGCCGAAGAAATCTACTTCACAATGATTTCGATGACCCGATAACTCTAAGACAAAATCAATCCCCTTTCTACCCGTCTCGAAATCCATCATCGTCCTGCTCCCACCAAAGGCTCCAGTCCCTGCAAAACAATATTTGCAGCGCAAATTACAATCGTGGGCCACATGTAGGCATATCGCTTTGACGATTGGTTGTTCTGGATAATTGGGAGCTATAGTTTCCGCCTCTACGGAAAAAAGCGACCCTTCCCTACGCAGTTCATCTAGTTCGGCAAGAATCTTTATCAGTTCTTCTTCCATAAGCGCCTGTTTTCCCACTTGTCTAAAAACTTTGTTAATCTCCTCAAGAGAAATATCCTTCTCCACCTCTTGCAAATCCTCGCAAGCCTTTATTACATCAAAAGTTTCCTCATCCAGCAGATGCAAAGATCCTGAATTAACATCATGCGCGATATATAAATCTCCTTGGCGATAACTATGAACATTCTTCTTGATGCGATATCCTTGTATATTAAATATATTTAACATCTAAATCCTCGCTTTCTCACTTTTGTATAAATAGAACAGAACCCAACCCGTAAGTGGGTGGGTTCTGAAATCCTATGTTCATATTTAGCCAAAGCGTTTATTTAACACACACTTGGTTCCCAACCGTGCACGACGTCTTACAAGCAGATTGGCAAGAGGTCTGACACTTGCCACACCCTCCAGTCTTCGCCGTTGCACTTAGGTTTGCTTTCACTATAGTCTGAATGTGTTTTGCCATTCAAACACCCTCCTCTCGGTACTCACGTCATTTAATTCATTTTGAATTATAACACAGAGACAAGGAAAAAGGCAAAGCCTAAACATCGTATCAAGATAGCAAGTATAAATTTCGGGTGGTCCCTCCTCGTATTAACCTTTAACCACCTTGATAATTATGAGAAAAACGGATACAACTATTAAGAATTATTTACGTAAAAAATTATTTAAGTAGAAATGTTGACGAATTTGCTTCATAATACATATAATGAAGTGTATTAATTTATCTCTGTTAGGTGAGGCTCCTGCATAAACATAGGCCACTGCCCAGAAATGTCGAGAGACGCCAATTGGGTAGAACAGGTATTACCGGCATAAGGTTTTACATAAGGTGGCTGAGATAACTCTACGCTATGCAGTGCTAAAGCTCAACGAGTAGGGAGGTCCATAACGTATGTTTTGTAGACCTTCTATTTCCTATAGAGGTCTTTTTATTATACCCACTTATTATATTCCACATTTTAGGGAAATTTAAAGGAGGTGGTTTTATGGATTCTGGACCTCACCCTTATTACTCGCGTTCTCATACTACAATTCATACTGGACAGTGTCATTTTGACAGTAGGCACCAGACTCCGTCACTCAAAGGAGGAAGATAAATGAATGACTTGAAAGTTCTAGGAGAATTTTATTTCAGTCAGTTGTCAAATAAACCAATTTGGGATGCCTTAGGACGTCGTATTGGTCGATTGTATGACATGGCCATACGCTGGGATAGTGTTTCTCCCCAAGTTACCGGCATTCGCTATGCCAAGGAGATCCCTGCCCTAATTCCCATCGAATGGGTCGTTGCTTGGGAGTCAGACGGTCTGCGTCTAAGTGCCGCTTTTGATCCCTTACTAACTTGCCCACTGCATGAAGATGAAACGTTTATTGGCAAATGGCTATTAGATAAACAAATCATTGACTTAGAAGGTTCCAGACTGGTTCGAGTGAATGACATTTCCTTGTCCTGGGTGTCCCACGATGATCATCAATTTCTTGTCTTAGTAGCTGTAGATATCGGTGCGCGTGGTTTATTCAGACGTTTAGGCGTTGAGTTTTTACTAAGTCGGATCGAAAATAAATTTGTGGGTAGTCAGTATATCAAGCCTTTAGAAAGCCGAACATCGTCCCTTCAACTTACTAGAGAAAAAGAACAACTGCGCCAACTCCACCCAGCAGACATTGCCGATATTATTGAAGAGATGGACTATAAACAAAGGGCTAATTTCCTCGATGCTCTCGATTCTCAACAAGCAATAGATGCCTTAACCGAGATGGAATTGGATACGCAAGTTGAAATGATTAATCAGATGGATGAAGACAGGGCATCTGATATCCTAGAAGAAATGCCTGCTGACGAAGCCGCTGATATTTTGGGCGAGTTGTCCTCCGCGAAGTCCGAAGAACTTCTCCGTTTAATGGAATCTGATGATGCTGAAGATGTTCGGGAATTAATGCAGTATGAGGAAGACACCGCTGGTTCGCTTATGACTACTGAATATGTTGGGTTACCGTTCTGGCTTACCGCTGAACAAGCCATTGCTGAATTAAGACGACTAGCTCCAGAAGCGGAAACAATTTATTATCTATATGTAGTAGACGATCAAGAAATCCTCGAAGGGGTTCTATCTCTACGGGAACTGATCATAGCTCCCCCTGAAACTCCTTTAAAAGCTTTGATGCATACCAAAATCGTTAAGCTATCCCCCTATGACGATCACGACAAGGTAACTGATATTATCCACAAATATGGTTTACTGGCGGCACCCGTCGTTAATGATCGAGATCAAGTCTTAGGAATCATCACGGTGGATGACGTTTTGGAGTTATTAATGCCAGATCGCCCACGTGTGGAAAGTCACACCACTTTGATCGCAAGGCGTCGTCAGGCAAAGGGGGGGCATAGCGAATGAACTTGAAAGAACGATTCGCCTTGTTCCTAGCCGTTATGGGCCCTGGAATCGTTACTGCTTTTGCCGATAACGATGCTGGTGGAATAGCTACTTATGCAGCTGCTGGTGCTAAGTACGGCTATTCACTCATCTTTACGATGCTTATCAGCACTATACTTTTAGCAATTGCCCAAGAGATCTCCGCGCGCACAGGAGCCGTAACCGGTCGTGGTCTCTCTGACTTAATCCGGGAACATTACGGTGTGAAGTGGACTTTTTTTGCCATGAGTGTCCTCCTAATTGCCAATCTGGGGACCACTGTCTCCGAGTTTTCCGGAATTGCTACAAGCTTTGAGATCTTTGGAATTAGTAAGTATATCTCCGTACCGGCAATGGCTGCTCTTATCTGGTGGCTTGTCATCAAGACGGATTATGGGAAAATTGAGAAAATCCTTTTGCTGCTTTGTTTAACATTTTTTAGTTATGTCATCTCTGGTATTATGGTCAAACCGCCCTGGTCTGAAGTCTTGGTGCACTCCATTACCCCTTCATTTTCTGGAACCCCAGCCTTTTTACTGATGGCCATTGGAGTGATAGGCACAACAATTACTCCATGGGGACAGTTCTATGTCCAATCTTCTGTGGTTGATAAGGGAATTACTGCTCAGGATTATCGTTATACGCGTTGGGATGTCCTGATTGGGACATTTTTCACCGGCTTCATTGCCTTCTTTATTATTGTCTCCACTGCAGCAACGCTCTTCGCCAACAAGATACCCATTGAAACAGCAAAAGATGTTGCCCTCGCCTTAAAACCATTAGCTGGGCAATATGCCAGTTTGCTCTTTGGCTTTGGCTTGCTCGGTGCATCTATGTTAGCAGCGTTTGTTCTTCCCTTAAGTACCGCTTATGCCGTCTGCGAAGCATTTGGCTTTGAACATGGGATCAGTAAATCAAATAAAGAAGCCCCTGTGTTCTTTGGGCTTTATACTGTCCTCATTGTTTTAGGCGCAGCTATCGTCTTGTGGCCCAATTTGTCCTTGTATCACGTCATGTTGACCACTCAAGTCGTTAATGGGGTACTTCTGCCTCCCATTCTCATCTTCATGGTTCTAATCGCTAGCAAAAAAAGCATTATGGGCGAATATGCAAATACGAAGTTGTTCAATACCATCTCCTGGACCTTTACCTTTGTTTTGATTTCTCTAACCCTACTTTTACTTGTATGCACTTTGTTTCCAGAGTTTTCAGGTAGTATCTTTGGATTTTTAGGCTTATCTTAGAAAATTGAGTTATTATCCTCATCATGGAGTAAATGGTGAGGATTTTGACTATTATACTGATAGAAAACTCAAGCGACCCTGTATCTTCCTACTTAATTGGTAGGATTTTTTTAAACTGGGGATCCTTTATGAACTTATCCTATTAATTTTAAGTTCTCGAAATTCCGTTAGACTATATAATATTTGAAACAGGCCTACTTAAATATGCGGAGAAGATCTAAGACGGTCTGTCAAATAAACAAATAGCGCCACTCGCCTGAAAATTATGACATTTGACAGTAAAAAGGGGACGTAGGTAAGTAGGTTATGGTATAATTTAATAGGAACAGTGTTCCGTATATCGGAAACAATGTTGCAAAATATGACAAATAATGCCGCATATCGGCGTTGTTAAATTAGGTGATCCAGGGAGGGGGTTAAGAAAAACTGAGTTTTACCTATCCAAAATTATAGAAAAATTATAAGAGGAGGGCGAATCTAAAATGTACAAAAAACTTGCTTTAATTATGGTTATCATTATATCTCTGGTTCTGACAGGCTGTGGAAGTAAAGGTGCCACTGGCACAGGCCAAGCTGATCCCGGAAAAATTCAAAAAGTGAACATTGCCACGGGGACTACTTCCGGTGCTTATTATCCAATCGGAAATGCCATGGCAAAAATATGGTCGGACAAAGTTCCAGGCGTTAAAGCTTCGGCCCAGTCAACTGAAGCAAGTGCTGCTAATATGAATTTCTTGCAACAAAAGGAAGCAGAAGTTGCTTTTACTATGGCCAATGTGGCTGTATACGCTTATGAAGGTCAGGATACATTTAAAGGACGAGCCAACAAGGATCTGCGCGGTATGACTTTCCTGTATCCTAATGTGACGCAAATTGTAGTCCGCAAGGATTCAGGAATCAACTCACTCAAGGATCTTAATGGAAAGAGATTTGCCCCAGGGGCCACGGGTAGCGGGACAGTAACAAATTCCAAAGAAGTTTTGGGTGAATACGGGCTAAATTTCTGGGATAAGGATAAGGGTAATGTGAAGGCTGACTACGTCGGATTTACTGAGGCGAGTGAGCTGTTAAAGAATAAACAGTGTGATGCTGCTAATTTCTCCGGTGCCGTGCCGTTGGCAGCGATCATGGATGTCTCCAATTCTATTGACATCAAAGTGATTTCTATTGAACCGGACAAGATTAAAGAAATTGTCACAAAATATCCATTCTATTACGAGTATGTAATTCCCAAGGGCACCTACAAGGGGCAAGATGAAGATGTGCACACCGTAGCTTTAGCCAATTTATTAATTACACGGGCTGATCTCAGCGAAGATTTAGTCTATAAACTTACTAAAGGTATTTATGAAAACCTACCGGACCTCTTGAATGCCCACGCCATCACCAAGTACATTAAAAAAGAAGATTCCAATAAAGGGATGGGCCCTATTCCGTTGCATCCTGGTTCAATTAAGTACTTCAAGGAAATTGGTGTGATGAAGTAATAAAGGTGGTTAACTGCAATGAACGACCAACAAGGAAAAAGTGACGATAAACAGGTCACGAGATTATCTGCAGATGGAATTGCCTCAGAAGAAGTTGTACAAGAACTTCTGGAAAAATACGACAAAGAATCTCAATTTCGGAAGTTTGAACCCAAATCAAAACTTGCCTTATTGGTCTCTGGTATAGCTGTTTCATTTTCTCTTTTTCATTTGTGGGTAGCGGGTCTTGGTTCGCTAGAGGCTATTAAGTTACGCTCTATTCATCTGACCTTTGTCATGGTGCTGATTTTCCTGCTTTATCCTGCCGCTAAGAAAGGGATGAAAGGCAAACCGGGCATTTTTGACTGGGTAATGGTCGCACTAAGTTTGGTAGCTGGGCTCTATATGGTATTTGCCAACGACCAATTAGCAACTCGTGGCGGTCTACCGATTACCAGGGATTACATCGTGGGTGCGTTAGGTATCCTAGTCGTATTAGAAGCGGGACGCCGAGCGCTAGGCAAAGAGTTGCCGATCCTTGGCGTAATATTTCTCCTCTATGCCTACTTCGGAGAATACGTCCCAGGTACCTTTGGGCACAGCGGTTTTAGCTTGAATCGGATTATTGCCCACATGTACCTGGGCTCAGAAGGTATTTTTGGGGTCGCACTCGGTGTTTCGGCCACCTTTATTTTCCTCTTTGTCTTATTTGGCGCTTTCCTCGGAGAAACTGGGATGGCCAAATTGATTAATGATGCGTCAATGGCTATGGCCGGAACCTCACCGGGTGGACCAGCCAAAGTCGCCGTATTTGCCAGTGGAATTATGGGAACCATCAGTGGCAGCGCGGTAGCCAACGTAGCTACAACCGGTGCCTTTACCATCCCCTTAATGAAAAGCATTGGCTATAAGCCCCATTTTGCTGGTGCGGTGGAAGCAGTAGCTTCCACGGGCGGTCAGTTAATGCCTCCAGTTATGGGTGCAGCAGCTTTTATCATGGCAGAATTTTTAAATATCCCCTATAAAAGCATTATGCTTGCCGCGTTGATTCCTGCGTTTCTTTATTATTTAGCGGTATTTACTATGGTTCACCTGGAAGCGCTTAAGACTGGATTAAGAGGCGTGTCGCGTGACAAATTACCAATCATGAAAGTGGTCTTAAAAGAGCGTGGGCATCTCGTATTGCCGCTCGTAGCTATCGTTTACTTACTTATGAAAGGTGTAACGCCCACTTATGCGGCTTTTTACGGGATTTTGGTGGCGATTGGGGCCAGCTTCTTGCGTAAAACGACACGGATGAGCTGGCGCGGGCTATTGATGGCCTTAGAAATGGGGGCTAAATCGAGTATTGGTGTTGCCATTGCCACAGCAGTAGTCGGCTTTATCGTCGGAGTATCCTCTCTGACCAGCCTTGGCATTACACTAGGAGACAATATGATTTCCTTTGCCCACGGCAACTTATTTGCCACTTTGGTCTTGACGATGATTACCGCCATAATCTTAGGGATGGGCATGCCTACCACCGCAGTCTACATCGTAGGGGCTACCATTGCTGCCCCTGCCCTTCTCAAACTGGGGATCGCTCCATTGGCCGCTCACCTGTTCGTATTCTACTTTGGCAATATCTCTAATGTTACCCCCCCAGTGGCCTTGGCGGCCTTCACAGGAGCAGGGATTGCTGGTTCAAGTCCAAGTCAAACGGGCTGGGCCGCAGCTCGCTTAGCATCAGCTGGGTTTATTATTCCCTTCATTTGGATTTATTCACCAGCCTTAATAGCCCAGGGGAGTTTGGGCGAGATTCTCTTGGCGCTCGTAACAGCAACTGTGGGGGTTATTGCGCTAGCCTGTGCGGTACAGGGGTATATGCTAAAAACGACGAATGTTTTCCAGAGAACATTATTGTTTGTAGCTGCCTTTGGCCTGATTAAGCCCGGATTGATTACAGATTCGCTTGGTATTACGGTATTAATAGTTGTCTACCTCTGGCAACGATTCCAGCGTACTTCAGAAAACACTATTGGGGTTAGCGGTTAGGTTAGGTTAGGTTAGATTAGATTAGAATGTTAATTAGGGATGACCAGTGTACTACAGTTTGCCTTAACGTTTTATTTAGGGACCGGTCAGGGAAACTTAACCGGTCTCTACTTTGTTTAGAAGCCTCTAATTGTATTTTATCTTCTTACCTAGAACTAATCTAAGTTATGAAATATATATACTTACTTACTTACTTACTTACTTACTTACTTATTTATTTATTTATTTATTTATTTATTTATTTATTTTATTGATTTGGAGGTTTAATTATTGGAACAGCTAAGTGAGTTTTCTAAGGATAGAGGAGATATGGTTTCCAATCCAGAGCTATATATTGTTATGATGCGTAAGGTATGGCTGGACAATGCCTTGAATATAGCGTGCCAGGAAGTTTGCCAATTGTTAAAAGAGATAACGACTTGTTCCGAAAAAGAAATGGAAAAACAAAGAATAATTTATAGTCAACCTAGCTTTAAAAAAGCATTACAGCAAGAGTGGAAGAATAAGGAGTTTGCTCTAGAACAGTTGGCAAATCTTCTAGAAGTGGCCCGCCAACAGATTAAATTGGAGGGCCAGATAATTAGTGAGGATAAATTATCTATTCCTAAGGAGAAAATCGGATAATATTTAATTCACTTGCTTCAGAGGATTCTTATAAGCAGAATCTTTGCTTTCACATATCAAACAATGACCAGGAGATATATAACTTTCATATGGCAAGAAGGGTAGGTAACTATGTTAGATTTTAAAGATAAAGTAATGTCTGCAGCAGAAGCTGTAAAGCGTTATATTCCAGCGGGTACTCACATTGCCTTTGGAGGGTTTACTATTCTGAGGCGTCCGATGGTCATAGGGCGAGAGATTGTCCGCCAAGGGATAGGGGATTTATATGTCACTATGAATGGTGGAAGTGCGGTTGAGGAGATGTTAGCCGGTGCCGGTTTAATAAAATGGCTGGAAACCACGTATATTGGTTTAGAGGGTGGCATGCCCGTTGCGTATGCTATTCGTCAGGCAATTGAAACGGGAAAAATCGAGCTTATTGAAGATTACTCAAACTGGAGTTTTGCTTTACGAACGGTTGCAGGAAAATATGGCTTGCCCTTTATGCCCTGTTTAGGGGATCTGGGTAGTGACCTTTTGGAATATGACTCTTTTGGTAAAGCCG
>LOEW01000087.1 GCA_001516045.1 Desulfosporosinus sp. BRH_c37 | reverse complement strand
TTTTCCTTCGACCTGGGCTTGGGCGCGAGTTGGAAAGGGGACTCCATCCTCTGTAGACCCGCAAATTTTCCCGCCAGCTCTTTCATGTCGGCTTCGCTCAGTCCGGTGCCGGCACGTCCGGCATAGACTAATTCCCCGCCTGCATAAACGCCCAAGAGCAGGGAACTTACCCCGCTGGTTTTTCTATCGGAAAGCGTATATCCCCCGATGACAAATTCCTGCCTTTGATCGCATTTAAGTTTGATCCAGTCGCCGTTTCTTACGCCGCTATAAACAGAATTGGCTTTTTTGCCGACGATCCCTTCCATGCCTGCCTCACAGGCCGTGCGGAAACCTTCCTGGCCGTTTCCTCTCACATGTCGGCTATAGTGGAGGTTTTGGGGGGCACCCTGCAGCAAGACTTCCAGGGTTTCCTTCCTGTCAATCAGGAGGTGTCCCCTAAGGTCCGCTCCATCCAGGGCCAGGAGATCAAAGACGATATAGGTCAGGTTCATGGTCCGGGGATTTTTCAGGTAGTTCTGCAGAGCCTGAAAATCCGTCTTGCCCGCTGCATCGGTGATGGCCATTTCGCCGTCCAGAATCATTGCCCTGCCGCCGGCCCATTCTACGAGGGAAGAGGCGACATCCTTGAACCGTTCCGTGTAATCATTGCCATTCCTAGTGATAAGCCGGACGCTATTGCCTTCAATATAGGTCAGTATCCTGTAGCCGTCGTATTTCAACTCATAAAGCCAATCCTCACCCTTAGGAGGCGTATGGACCAATCGCGCCAGCTGCACACTGGTATTGCTGAAGGGGTTGCTCGTGATTTTTTCGTCTTCCCCTTCTTCAATGTCTGTCATGGTACGTCCGGTTCTGATGCTGGTGGTAAATTCAGAAATCCCGTCGGCAGTTTTGGTATACTCATCTTTTTCTTTAAGTAACAGCCAGTTTTCCTGCTTCTCGCCAGCTTTCCCTTTCAAGCGCACCAGAGCCCACTTGCCCTTCAGCCTGCGTCCATTCAGAACAAACTTCAGCACCCCTGCACCGAGTCCCTCAGCCACATCACCATGAGGTTCCCAGTACCCTTCATCCCAGAGCATGACCACACCGCCGCCATATTCCCCTTTGGGAATCGTCCCCTCAAAGTTCCTGTATTCCAAAGGATGCTCCTCCACCCGAACGGCGAGCCTCTTGTCCCGTGTATCATAGGAAGGGCCCTTGGGCACTGCCCAACTCAATAGAGCTCCCTCCCATTCCAGGCGGAAATCGTAGTGATCTCTGCGGGCCAGATGGTGCTGGACGACATACCTCAGGCCCTCTTGGGCAATTTCAGTTATCCCTTCCGGTTCCAAGGTTCTGGCAAAATTTCTTTTTAGGTTGTACTCGTTGAGTTTTGCAGTCATATAATCACGCCGGTTCCTTCACTTTTTTACTATTGTTTCCAATTGAATTATAAGTATCCGGTCGGTTTCCTATGCGCTTCCTGTCTTCTCCCGCAATCTCCCTTATGGCGATATTTCGGGTTCTTCCTACTCATCCTCTCGAGAGGGGATTGGATTATTATCGAGATATAACTTATATATAATATATAGAACTTATATATAACTTAGATCAAGTTCTATATATTATATATAACTATAATATTACGTTGCAAGAATGGAATCAGGATAAAGATCACGTTCATATGTAACGGCTGTGTTTGCTGTCAACGTCGGCTCATCAACCGGAAGTTCAGGTGGTACATAGAACAGGCAAATATAGTGAGAATAGGCGGGCAGACAGGTTTGAGACTTCCCTTGCCATAGCAAAATACTTTGACCTGCCAGGAAATATCATATGTATGGCAACAGGAAACAACTTTCCGGATGCCCTTACAGGAAGTGTGTATGCCGCTAAGAACCAAGCCCCTATTATCCTTGTTGGACAGAAACTGGCGGATGATGAAATGAGCTACCTGAAAAATAAAAAAATGTCCGGCGCAACGATATTTGGTGGAGAAGTTGTTGTCAGCAAGGATATCGAAGACCAGCTGTCACAATTGCTTAATTATTGATAACTCCTTTTAGTTTCCTATGAACTTATAGACCTTAATATCCAATAACTATCCGATATTATTTACTGTTAATTATAAGCTGAAAGTTGTTAACTACTGGTAATTAACGGTATAATATTTTAGGGATGGTGGTAACGATGATTTTTGATAGCAAACCATTGGAGCTCTTCTTTTGCTCGGGTTTAAATATCATCAGCCAATAACTTCTTTAATTGACTGAGCACATATAGCGACTGCTTTATCGATTTCTTCTTCATTGATAATCAAAGGCGGATTAAAGTATAACACGTTGCCAAGGGGTCTTAAAATTAGACCTTTCTGCAAGGCAATCTTGTAGATCTGATAACCCATCCTAAGTTTAGAATCATATTCTTCCTTTGTCTTCTTATCAATTATCAGTTCCATGGCATTCACCAAGCCGATATGTCGGATTTCGCCCATATGCGGATGATCTATTAAGGCTTGATTTAATTTATTGTGAAGATATTCGGCGGTTACTGCAGCCTTCTCTAAAATATTGTCTTCTCTTAATATCTTCTGAACACCTAAGGCTGCAGAACAGCCAAGCGGATTTCCGCTATAGGTATGGCTGTGCATAAATGCTTTTCCTTCATTATAATCCGCGTAAAATGCTTCGTAAATCTCATCTGTCGTAATAGTAATAGCCATAGGCAGATAACCGCCGGTCAGACCTTTGGAAACGCACATAATGTCAGGGCTTACCCCTGCATGATCAAAGGCAAACATTTTTCCTGTCCTCCCAAAACCTGTTGCGATTTCATCCGCAATTAATAGCACCTGATACTCATCACATAAGACACGAAGTTTCTTCAAATAGAGGGCAGGGTAGATTCTCATACCTGCACTTCCCTGTAACAAAGGCTCAACAATCATGGCACAAGTTTCATCTGCATGCTCAGCAAAGGCCTTTTCTGCATGTTCAAAGCATTCCACATTACAAGCGTCTCGGCATTTTCCATAAGGACATCTGTAGCAGTCAGGTGCTTCCACATGAATGGCGTCCATTAACATTGGCTTATAGATTTTGGCATACAAATCCACGCTGCCTACCGACAAAGCACCAATGGTTTCTCCATGATAACCTTCCGTTAGACACATAAATCTAGTTTTCTTTTGCTGACCTGTCTGATACTGATATTGAAAGCTCATCTTTAAGGCACATTCTACTGCTGCTGAACCATTATCCGAAAAATTAAATTTAGTAAGTCCTTTTGGTATAATCTCCATTAATTGTTCGCAAAGAGCAATGACCGGCTCATGAGAAAAGTTGGCAAAAATAACATGCTCCAATTTATCCAGTTGTCGTTTGATGGATTCTGTAATTGTTTGATTGCAATGTCCTAAAAGATTGCACCACCATGAACTGACAATATCGATGTATTCCTTACCTTCTGTATCGTATAAATAGACGCCTTTGCCATGGTCGATAATAATCGGCTTCAGTTCTTCATAATCTTTCATCTGTGAACAAGGGTGCCAGATATACTTGAGGTCCTTTTCTACTAAATTCATTTTAGTCCTTCTTTTCTACTTATTTCAAAGCGTTCTTAGTCATATAAGGCTGCAAGTTTCTCTGCCTCAAGGTTAAGCTCTGTATCATTATCTTGTACGATAGCTATTACTGGCAGTCCTGTCAGGCTTACAACCATCTTTAGATTATCCGCTTCCATAACATCGCCTTCATGATAATGATTAAATATAATGCCTTTGATCGGTATCTTCTTCTGCCTCATATATTCAACTGTAAGTACTGTTGCATTAATCGTTCCTAATCCTGCATCTGCAATAATCAAAGTACTTAACTCTAATTCCTTAATAATATCCTCAAGCATAATCTTGATATCATCATAACGAATAGGACATATGATTCCTCCGCTGCCTTCCATGGTTACATAGTCATACTTGGAGGCTACTTTCATGTAGGCAGCTTTAACAACCTCCATTTCTACAGGATTGCCTTCGATCAGTGCTGCCAGATGTGGAGAAACCGCATTTTGATAAACGTATGGGACAAGATCTTCTATCGTTTCTCCAAGCTTGGCTTCCCGATTAACGTAATCTGCATCTCCGGGAATTAAGCCATTTGCAGTCAGCTCTGCCCCGCTTAAGGCAGCTTTATAGTATCCTGCCTTGTAGCCTACTTCACGGAGTTTTTTTACAATTAATCCTGTAACAAAAGTTTTCCCGACCTCTGTTCCTGTTCCAGTGATAAAAATTCCTTTACTCATTCCATAGCGCTGCCTTATAACCTAATTCTGTTAATATTTTCATATCCCGTTCAATAGAAATTCCGGAAGTGGTAAGCATGTCTCCTGAAATAGCTGCATTTGCTCCAGACTGGAAGCATTTTACTCCCTTATCCGCTAATAATTCTCTGCCTCCAGCAAGACGAATGGAGGCATTCGGTACCAAGAAACGAAATACCGCGACAATTCTACACATATCCTCATTAGTAAGTTTCTTATTGTTCTCGAAAGGAGTCCCTGGAATAGGATTCAGCATATTCACAGGAATCGAACGGATACCTAATTCTCTGATGGTAAGAACCATATCAATTCTATCTTCCATGCTCTCCCCAAGTCCCATAATCCCTCCACTACAGACATTAAGTCCTGCCCTTTGAGCAGCCTTTATGGTCTCAATCTTCTCCTCATAAGAATGTGTAGTACAAACATTAGGAAAGTTGCTTCTGGATGTTTCCAAGTTGTTATGCGCTCGACTTACGCCTGCCTCTTTTAATTTTGTGAACTGTTCTTCAGCCAATAGTCCAAAAGAAACACACACAGCAATCCCAGTTTCGTTTCTAATGGCACGTATGCTTTTACACACCTTGTTTACTTCCTGCTCGGTCAGTTTCTTGGAGGAAGTGACTATGGAATAACGAAGTACTCCTCTTTCATCGTTGTACTTGGCCTGTTCCACAATTGTTTCTGTATCTAACAGGGAATATTCTTCCGTCTTAGTACTGTAGAAGGAGGATTGGGCACAGTATTTACAGTTTTCGGAGCACTTCCCACTCTTCCCATTAATGATGGTACAAATATCAAAGTCGTTTCCACAAAAGTGTTCTCTTATTTCATTGGCGGCACTACAAATTTCTTCTAGAGGAGCGTTTGCAATGATCATTGCTTCTTCTTTTGATATGAAGTCTCCATTTAGCACTTTTTCTTTATATTGCAGAATGCTATGCATGTGGTTCCTCCTTATATTTGTCCACAATATCCCCAATGGTCTTGGCAGTCCGTTTCAGTTCTTCCTTGGTATGCGTTGACATCAAGGTTACTCGAAGTCTTGCGCTCCCTTTCTGAACAGTAGGATATCGAATGGCTGAAATATAATAACCTTGTTCAAATAATTCCTTCGATATATCCATGGCTTTTTTCTCATCACCAATAATAATTGGAATAATGGAAGTTTTCGACTCTGCCTCTATTCCCGCTTCCCTTAAACATTGACAAAAATATTCGACATTTTCCTGCAATGCTTGTACCCTTTGGGGCTCATTCATGATTAATTCAATCGCTTTGATCGATGCGGCCATAACAGCCGGAGACAAAGCTGTGGAATAAATAAAACTACGTGATTTGTTCTTTAAATATTCAATCAGAATTTGTTTTCCACATACAAATCCGCCTTCGCTTCCAATGGACTTACTTAGAGTTCCCATAATAATGTCAGGTTTTTTAGCCATCTGATAATATTCTACGGTACCAAGTCCTTTTTTACCGATTACGCCAGTGGCATGTGCCTCATCAATCATAGAAAACAGTTCATATTTCTCCGCGATTTCTACTAACCGCGGTAAGTTGACAATATCTCCATCCATGCTAAATACGGCATCGCTTACGATCAACCCTTTCGTACACGGATTGGCTTTAATTTTATCTTCTAAGTCATTCATATCATTATGCAGATATAATACAATTTTTGCCTTACTTAATCGGCAGCCATCTATGATACTAGCATGATTCAACTCATCACTAAAAATAATGTCGTCCTTTGAACAAAGTGCTGAAATAATTCCTACGTTTGCCATATAACCGGTATTATAAACTAAAGCTGCCTCTGTTCCTTTAAATCTTGCCAGTGTATCATCCAATTGATTATGTATAGTTGTTGTGCCTGTCGTTAATCGCGAGCCACCTGAGCCAACACCATTTTCTTCCATAATCTTTCTTGTATAAGCTTTCACCTGCCTATCATTTGACATATCTAAATAACTATTGGAAGCCAGCATAAGCATGTCTTTTCCATTGAAGCTGATATGAGCACTTTGCGCTGAGTGAAGCTCATTCATACTTCGGTATAAATTATTCTCTTTTAAATTTTCTAACGTATTCTCTATGAAACTCCATTTACTATTCGTAATTTTTTCTCTAGGCTCTATTTGCTTCACCCAATTTCTTAAATTAATTTGAAACCCTAGCATCAATAAGTATAACTAATAATAAATACTTCCCCTTCTAATTGTCAACTATTATTTCAACTTTAGTTTACAATAAGCAAACAAAGGGGGCAGCCAAACCATCGATATTGGTTTCGACTGCCCCATCTGTTCACTTCCTATCTTACAGTAACCCACGCTCCGGATAGCAGTTAATCAGTTCATATCCCTTTTGAGCGGACTCAGCTCGACCACTTTCGACCTGGAGGAAATTCTCCCATCATCATCCCCGACATACTCTTGGTAGTTTTAATCATAATCCTGCTCATTGTACAGCCTCTTTCTTTTCTAAATACTTTTTAAGCCCGGCGCTTCGAAGCTTACAAGCTGGACAATTACCACAACCCACCCCAATGATACCATTGTAACAGGTTAAGGTATTATGTTGAACGTACTCCAATCGCCCTAATTGTTCGGCCAATTCCCAGGTCTCGGCCTTGTCGATCCACATCAACGGAGTATCAAGGATAAACGTATAATCCATCGCTAAATCTAGGGTAACATTTAACGACTTTATGAAGATATCGCGGCAATCAGGGTAACCGCTAAAGTCAGTCTCACAAACACCGGTAACAATATGATGTATCCCTTTTTGTTTCGCCACGACTGCTGCAAACGAAAGGAAGAGTAAGTTACGTCCATCCACAAATGTGGTGGGCAGCTCTCCGCTTCCACTGGCTTTGATTTCAAGATCATGTCTGGTTAGCGCGTTCGGTGCCAATTGGTTAAGCAGACTCATATCTATAACAGAATGAGGGACATCGAATTCCTGGGCAATCTTGATCGCACAGTCAATCTCTGCCTTATGCCTTTGGTTATAGTTAAAAGTGATTGCTTCAACTCTAGCAAAGTTTTTCATAGCCCAAAAAAGGCACGTCGTGCTATCTTGTCCGCCACTAAATACGACCAACGCTGACTGATTCAAATCTTAAATTCCTCCATTACTATCTAGTTTAGTTTTAGCTTCATTATGATATAACCTAAAATTATCCTGCAAATACAATAAGTACTATTTTCAAGGCATATAATAATATCATACCCATTGTTATACATAACTACCAAAATCTATACTTCAATAATAACATGATTCCCAGGAAATTTCTTATACAATATTAATAATAGTTAGGGATAACTCCAAAGTCGATGAAAAAAGTTGTACCTCCCTAACCTCTTGCGTCTCCACAAAGTAAATCTGCCGCATTATTGACCGAAGCATAGTCATAAATGAAGTCATAAAACCAACCGGCCAAACGCCCGTAGGGCAAACCTCTGTTCTTATTGAGGAATTAGGAATTGATCCCTTTTTCAAAATAAATGACAAGCGACAAAGTGGTCGGGAAAAACTTCTTTTATGGCTGGTTCATTGAGTTTACATTGGTCCATCTCTTTAAAGCAACGGGAACTGAAACGACAGCCTTTTGGCGTATTAATTGGACTGGGTACATCACCCTCTAAAATAATACGTTCTTTTTTATTTTCGGGATTAATCACCGGAATAGCGGAAAGCAAAGCTTGAGTATAGGGGTGCAGGGGATTGGCGTAAAGCTCTCTTTTCGGTGCGATCTCCACCAGCTTGCCCAGATACATCACGCCTACGCGATCACTGATATGCTTAATCACGTTTAAGCCATGGGCAATAAAGAGATACGTCAGCCCAAACTCTTCCTTTAGATCACCCAGCAAATTTAAGACCTGAGCCTGAATGGATACATCTAAGGCCGAAACCGGTTCGTCACAAACAATTAGCTTGGGCTCCACCGCCAAGGCACGAGCTATACCAACGCGCTGGCGCTGTCCGCCCGAGAATTCGTGCGGATAGCGATTACGCTGGTGACGAGCCAGTCCTACACAATTTAAGAGAAAGATGACTCGTTCTTCAACCTGACTCTTCGGCAACAAGCGATTGATGATAATCGGCTCAGCAATAATGTCGCCAATCGACATTTTAGGGTTTAAGGAGGCGTACGGATCCTGAAAAATCATTTGAATATCTTTACAGTAGGACCGGCGCCGCTCTTCATCTAGAGCGGTCAAATCCTTTCCCTCAAAAATTATCTTACCGGTTGTTGGTTTGTAAAGATTGACCAGAATCTTACCAAGCGTTGTTTTGCCGCAGCCAGATTCGCCGACAAGACCAAAAGCCTCCCCTTTGTTGATGCTCAAAGACACGTTGTCCACTGCTTTTAAAACAGTCACAGGTCTGCCAAGGAAATCGGTATCGATCACAAAATGTTTAGCTAAGTTTTGAACATCCATTAATACTTCGCTCATTTTTTACTCAATCCCCTTCCCTTGCTTCTTCATATAAAAAGCAACGCACTTTATGTCCATCAATCCTTTGCAGCTCTGGCGATTCTTTTGTACATCGTTCCATAGTGTGATCACAGCGGTCAGAAAAAGAACAACCTGATGGCATATTCAAAGGGTTGGGGACCATACCCTTGATCATATATAAACGCTTATCGCTATCATCATCGATCTGCGGAATGGACTGGAGCAAACCAACCGTATAGGGGTGCAAGGGATGGGTAAATAGACTCCTGACCTCCGCTTCTTCGACAATTTTGCCACAGTACATGACAATAACTCGGTCGGCCGCTTCGGAAACCACACCCAGATCATGGGTTATGAGTAAAACCGCCATATTAAACTTTTCGCGCATCCGAAAGAGCAGTTCAAGAATTTGGGCTTGAATTGTAACATCAAGCGCCGTCGTGGGCTCGTCAGCGATCAATAGTTCTGGCTCACAGGCGAGGGCCATGGCAGTCATCACCCTCTGACGCATACCGCCGCTCATTTGATGAGGATAATCATTGGCCCTTTGTGCCGCAGAGGGTATGCCTACTGTATCCAGCATTTCAATCGTACGCGCTAGGGCTTCCTTTTTGGAAAGCCTCAGATGAGTCATAATGCTTTCCATGATCTGATCCTTGATCCGCCAGACCGGATTCAGAGAAGTCATTGGTTCCTGAAAGATCATGGAGATTTGATTGCCGCGAAGTTTCTGCATTTCTTTCGGGCTCAGCTTACTTAGGTCCTGGGATTTATATAAGATCTTTCCGCTGGCAATCCGACCAGGTTTTTGCAAAAGCCCCATAATAGATAGGGAAGTCACGCTTTTTCCCGAGCCGGACTCGCCGACAATCGCCAGAATTTCGCCCTTATCTATCGTAAAGCTGATATCATCGACCGCCTTGACAATGCCACGTTTCAGCTTAAATTCCGTACTCATATTTTTTACTTCTAATAGCATAGTTTTCACCACCCTTATTTTATTCTGGATTTGGGATCAAGGGCATCCCGAAGCCCATCGCCAAGTAGGTTAAAGGCCAGCACAGTAATGGTAATGGCAATTCCCGGAAAAATCAGCGTATAAGGAGCTGAGAAAATAAAGCCCCTTGCTCGACCAAGCATATCACCCCACTCGGCAAACGGCGGTTGTACACCCAGACCCAAAAAACCAAGGGCTGCCGTATCCAATACAGCGGAAGAAATACCCAAGGTCGCTCTGACGACAATCACGGAAATAACATTGGGCAAAATATGCTTATAGATAATACGGCTAGTTTTATTGCCAATGATCTTGGCTGCCTGAACATAATCGTTTTCTTTAACGGAGAGAATACTACCACGTACGATACGGGCATACTCTGGAATGGACACTAGTCCAATGGCGATAATCGCTTTGTCCAACCCTTTACCCAAGGCTGCCATAAAAGCGATGGCTAGCAAAATTGAAGGAATTGCTAACATAATATCCATGAACCTCATAATCGTTGTATCCGTCTTACCACCGCGATAGCCAGCAGTAGCACCAAGGATAACACCCACCGAAAGGGAAATGGCAACGGCTGCAACACCCACAGATAGCGAAATTTTCGTCCCATCAAGTATTCTACTAAACAAGTCCCGACCCAATTGATCCGTACCAAACCAGTGCTGAGCGTTGGGCCAGATAAAGCTTTGGCTCATATCGGAATAATTAGGATCATAGGGTAAAATCTGTTTGCCCATTAATTCACTCAGCCATACTGTCAGGGCAATTAGGACCAGCAATCCAATGATAAATAAGCCGACGACAGCTGCTTTGTTCTGTCTGAGTGTCTCCCACATCAGTTTTAGCTGCGATTCCGGTTTCTCCACATATTCTGCAGCTTGTAGCTGATTTTCATCAGAATTAAAACTATGCTTTATTTTCATACAAGCTACACCTCTTTTTTAGAATATTTAATACGTGGATCTAGGAAGGCATAAATCACATCGACGATTAAATTCATAAATACAAAAATTGCTGCTACTAGCAAAACGACACCCTGAACCACAGGAAAATCGGATTTCAGGATACAGGCTACGGTATAGGCGCCGATGCCCGGCCAGGAGAAAACCGTTTCCGTCAGCACAGCCCCGCCCAGCAGACTGCCAAGCTGTAAACCAATCACTGTGATAATGGGAATCAAGCCGTTACGCAAGGCATGCTTACGGATAACTCTGCCCTCTGCAACCCCTTTGGCTCTTGCGGTGCGAATAAAATCCTGCTGTAAGGTATCTAACATGCTAGAACGTGTCATTCTTGTTATGATAGCCATGGAATACATGGCCAAGGCGCTGGCAGGCAGGATAAGGTGGCGCAAAGCATCCATAAAGGCAGTCCTGTTACCCGTCACAAGGCTGTCGATTAAATAGAACCCCGTAATATGCATAGGCTCCAAAAGAGGATTAATTCTTCCGTTGGAGGGAAGCCAGTGTAAAGTGCCGGAGAAAAGTATAATAAGTAAAATTCCAAGCCAGAAGATGGGCATCGAAACACCGATTAAGGCCAAAAGCATACCACCATTATCAAAAATTGAATTCTTTTTGACGGCTGAGATGACTCCAATTAGGATACCAAAAAAGGAGGCCAGCAGAATAGCAACCACCGCCAGTTCAATCGTAGCTGGAAAACGGGCAAAAATTTCTTTCACAACAGGTTCCTTGCTATAGTAGGACATACCCAGGTTTCCGGTCAATGCGCCTTGAACGTAATGAAAGTATTGCAGGTAAATTGGGTCATTGAGCCCGTTGGCCTGCCGCCACACTTCTACAGCCTGTTGAGTTGCGTGTTGGCCCAAAACAATCGGAGCGGGATCCGGTGAGAATACGCGCATAATAAGAAAAACAATAATGGATACCCCTATCAGGACTGGAATTAACATCAAGATTCGTTTTAGGATGTATTTGAGCATTAGCAACAACCTTTCAGTAAATAACATAAAACAAACAAAACCGGGAACCGGTATTAACCGGTTCTCGGCAGTCTAATTTGTTAGAAATCCACTGGAGTTATTTCTTGGCTACCCCGGCAAATGGGGTTATCCCAGTCATATGGAAATAGAAATTTTCAACATTAGGCCTATAGGCGCAAAGTGTTTGAGCGTGGGAAATTGGCAGCCACACAGCTTCAGCAGCTGAAATTTTTTCCAGTTGGGTGTAAATTGCATTGCGTTCAGGGCCTGCAGGAGTTTCTACTCCCTTGGCGATTAACTTATTGAATTCGGGATTTTTATAGAGGGCGATGTTCATAGATGGGTCATCAACGGATTCGAGGTACATAAAGTTGTCTGGATCGCCATTATCACCGATCCAACCATAGAAAGCAAGATCATAATCACCAGCTTTTAATTTTGCCTTATAAGTAGTCCAGTCATAGGAATCAATCTTGACTGTAACACCAGCTTTGGCAAGATAGCCTTGAATCGCTTCAGCTAGAACCTGTCCGGTCGCGGCATTATAAGGTCTCGGGTTAGTATAGGTGATCATGTGTACGGAAGTCAATCCGGCATCTTTCAAAGTTTTCGCAGCAGCAGCGGCATCATACGCTACTTGAGTGATACTCTTGTCATACCCTTCCATGAAGGTCGGCAGAATGGAATTAGCTGGTTCTGAATAACCCTGATACAGACTCTTTACCAGTTCTGGAACATTAATAGCCTGAGAAACTGCTGTCCTGAGCTTTGGATCATTAAACGGCTTCTTCGATGTATTGTAAGCCATGTAGCTAATATTCATGCCTGGAGATTGGAAGATCTTATTGCCGGCATCAGTGATCTGCTTGACCACAGTGGCGTCAATACCGTCGATGATATCAGCCTCACCGTTGCTTAAGGCAACAACACGTGCTGAATTGTCTTTGATGAATTTGAAGATGACATTCTTGGTAAGAGCCTTCGTGCCCCAGTATTCGTCATTGCGGACTAAAACAATATTTTGATCCTTTTCCCATTTGACAAACTTGTAGGGGCCTGTGCCGACTGGCGCTTGGTTGACATTATTCTTATTATCTGTTAAGGCCTTAGGACTAACCATCGGTGCTGCCATAATCATGGCCAAATTACTAAGTAACGGCGTGCTGGGAGAAGTCAAAATGACTTTAACGGTATTTTTGTCAACTACCTCTACGTTTTTAACAGAGCCATAGACAAAAGAAGCGTAATTCATATCCGCTGTGACCTTCGGCGCTAGCTGACGGTCGATATTAACCTTCACTGCATCAGCATTGAATTCCGTTCCGTCTTGAAACTTAACACCCTGTTGAAGATGGAAAGTATAGCTAAGACCGTCAGTACTGACATCCCAGCTTTTGGCCAAAGAGGGCTCAACCTTGGTGGAATCCTTGTTGTACTTCAATAGTCCTTCATAAATATTACTCATTACCTTAGCAGATTCACCGTCATCAACGAGTGCCGGATCCAGTCCTCTTGGCTCAGCACCCTGAGCATAAATCAGAGTATCGTTAGGTTTTGGAGCGGTGTTACTCGTTGTGTTACTTGGTGTGCTGCTTCCACAGCCAGGTAAAGCAACAACGACAAGCGCTGCAGCTAGAGCTAGAGCCATAATTTTCTTAACACTTTTCATTTTCTTCCCCCTATCTTTTACTTTCTCTAACTTGACCCTTAAATATATAGGCTAATTATATCCAAAGGGGTAGACAAACAAAAGAGATAAAAATGAGAAAAAGTAGACAACCAACATATCTGTAATGAGTTTAACGTAATAGCAATTTATCCAAATCGGAAGACTCCCACTTCAAGTGGGAGTGGTACACCTTATTCTGCTTCGGTTGGGGTAGAGTCCATCCTACGGCGCGAAAGTATTTCGTCAATGGCTCTGCGCCTTCGGCGTAAGTAATCCTTCAGCGCGACTAGTGTTCGTTAAGGATCGTGCGCTTTCGGCGACAATGTCCACTGGACACTATCGTCACTGGAGACTTACGTCACCGAAGACTCGATGTTCAACTTTAGTTGAACGAGTTCACTATATTATAATATCGATCCTATAATTTTCTTTAACTGTTCCAGAGAAAAGCGATCTTTTGCTAGATTTTCTAGTTCACCATAATAAATCTTAGTTTCATTGAGTAACCTCTTCAGCTCCTGGCGAAGGATGATTTTGACATTATACTTTTCAGCTGAATTTTTAAAGGTTTCCGTTATTCTTTCTGCAGTGCTTATTACGATAAGTTCAGCAATGCGAATCTCAAGCTGGTTACAATAAATATTTTTCGCCCCCATAACCTCTTCTAAAGCGCTATGCGGTAGATCATCGCCAAGCATCCTGGCCTGAATCAGTCCATTTTTGCCGTCTTTTTGGATAACCATATCTACTCCAGGATCTCCGCTGCTTGCAGTGAGAAAAACTTGATAGCCGAGTTTTTTATAAAGCATTCCACATAATGCTTTAAATTCGCTGGGTTTTAGAAGACACTCAACATCTTGAAGTGTCAAGGGGGCCGCTGCTTCATCTTCTTCATCCCACTCCCCTTTGAGATCTGCCGCCTGATCACCAGCGACCAGAAAGAAGTTATTCAACATATTCTTCTTTTTGATTAACAACCGATTCATCTTTTCTTCTGGTGTTTTTCCGAAAGTCTTTTCATTCAGAAAATAATCCACATACTTCTTTTCTGATTCAAACTCGAAAAAGCTTGAGCTTTCGAAGCTTAAGATAAGGTAATAGACAAAGACGTCCTTCATTTGACCGATACGATACACACGATCCGTGGCCTGTGCCTCTTTAGCGGGATTCCATAAGCGAGTGTAGTGGATCACATGATTCGCTTCCGTCAAAGTAATCCCTACACCCGCTGCCAAAGGGGAGAGGATTATCACATCAAACCCTTTTTTCTTCCTAAAGCTACTTAAGATCTGGGATCGTTTATCTGTAGACAAAGTACCGTTAATAATAAAGGGTTGAATACTATACCAGAGTTTAAGAGCCTGAAACAAAACAATTTGCATTTGTCTAAATGGGGTAAAGATAATTGCTTTTTCGCCCTTTGCTTGAATGTGATCTAGTACTTTTTTCAGATATCCGAGCTTTGAGGATTCTGCAATTAACTCTTTAGGAGCAATCTTAGAGGGGTCAAAGTTCGACTCTAATCTTAAATGACTACAGCAAGCCACCAATTTCTGGATTAAGGGCAAGGAAGGTTCGCCTTGCTGCCTTAAGCGGTTGATCTCCGCGATGCGCTTCTTTTCTTCGGCACTCGCCTCAATTAAATGAACAACGACTTTTTTATTAGGTAGATCTTTTAGCTTATCTTCTTTGCTTCGTCTTAGAAAATTATCACCAATTTTTTGCACAAGCTGATCATTTAGAATCTTCCGCTCGTCATCTTGGTCCGAGGTTAACTTTTCAATGGGTTTCACAAACTGCCCTTTAAATTGACTCAGAGATCCGAGAACACCCGGCACTGCAAAATCCATAATGTTCCAAAGGTCTTCGGTTGTGTTTTCAATGGGTGTTGCACTACAGGCAATTTTAAAGTCTCCATTTTGTGCTTTTAGGGCAACACTCACCAGGGTTTTCGGATTTTTAACCGCTTGGATCTCGTCACAGACAATACACTTCCAATGAACTCTACCTAACCAAATGTTGTTAAGTCTTAATGATTCATAAGTGATCAAGACAAGATCGGAATTTTCGATAATCCGAAGATCCTTTTGAAAATCTTTTCTATACCCCTGAATCTTATAGGTCTTAAAGGTATCCGGTTGGAAAAACTTTTGAATTTCTCCAGCCTGAGTAGGCTCATCATTATCCCAAGCATTTAGTAAAATTGAGGGAGCAACGATCAACGTTGGAGAGAGTTGCCCTCTCTCCTTGAGCCAAGCAAGGAACGTCAAGATTTGAATCGTCTTTCCGAGTCCCATATCGTCAGCCAATAAAAAACCATTGGTGATCGAAGCCTGAAATAAGGTCTGTAATTTATGTACCCCTTCAATCTGATGTTCAAACAACTTAATCTTCAGACTTCTAGGAGTTTCAAAGGGCATCTCTCTCGTGGCCCTTCCATCTTCTCGATGATTCAGTTCTGTTAGATTATCCTTAATCAAGAGGGTTGGCTCTTTTGGCTTAGCCTTCGAAAGCTTATCCTCTTCCTGTAGTTCAGCGATCCGATTCTCAAAGACTTCTTGACCATAGTTCTTAATAAATCTTCCTTGATGCTCGATATACTTCTGCTCAGGATTTGCTGTGCTTTTCTCAATAACTTGATTCAAAGTCTTTACACTCTTGATTTGATTCAGGTCAAGAAAAGCGTTCGTTATTTTAGTAATTTCTTCTTTGAGCTGCTCGCGATCAACGAACACCTTATACACTTCGCCCTCTTTTTTCAACTCAAGGTCCGTAACATTTCGTTCAAGTCTATCCATCTCCACGAGCTTTTCCTGAAGCATATCCCGATCCTCTGGAAGCCAGGGAAACACTAATTCATCAGTAACCATCGAAGGTGGTTCATAGGCCTTTGAGAAATCAAACCAGCTCTCATCACGATTATTCGAAGCGGAGATATTGGCTCGATAATTTAAGAAGCCTAACCCCTTTACCCTAGGACCATAGAGTGATACATCAAAACTCTCATCTTCTAATAGTTCATTTTCTCCTCTATAAAACTCCTGCTCCCTTTCTCCAGTCAGCACACGGTTGTGTTTAATCTTTTTTGCGGCATCTTTATTCTTAATAACGACTTTAACGTCCTTACCGTTTTCTTTAACTGTATAGAAGTTTTTGACAGTCGAATTATTATCAAAAGCAGACACAAATAGATGGTTAAATTCTTGACTTTTACTATCGATCGTCGGCTTAATCTCCAAGCCCTGAGGGGTTTTGGTAAAATCTAATTTCAGCTCATCGAGAATAATGGGTTTATTCTCGATACTAAGTCGTTGATTCAAGGCAATAGCCGTTCGCTCAGCATAATCCTTTATGAACGCCAACAGTTCAAACTGGGAAGCCACGTCCCTACTAAGCGTCTCATTTTGATTATATTGCGCCACCATGTTTAGACATTTATACATTTCTGGGGACAACACTCTTTCGTTACCGTCCACCAGAACTATGTTATTTCTTAGTTTTCTAATGTCATGATCTCTACCATCTTGAAATTTAAAATTGTACATTACCTGATCGGACTCAGAGAAATTACCGTAATTTTCAATATAGATAATCCCATCAAAGATTGGTGGCAAGTTTAAATAGCGATAGTCATCAATCGGATTATTCTCTTCATCATAATATAGCTCATAAACCTCTGCGTAGGGCATTTCTAAAAACAGCTTATCCTCTGATAAAAGTAAATTAGACATATTGGTAAGTAAGTGAACCTGATCATCAGCACTTTCAAAAGAGATGTTGCGACCGCTCTCCTTTAAACTGATGCGAATCTTTGCCGAGTCCGAGAAATCAGGGGTTAAGGTCCGAACCTTTATGGAATGAATCAATGATTTAAGTTTATCCACGCCAAATCTCACGATTTCACCCCCTCATCTTATAACCAAAATAATCAAATTCCCTTTGGAATGGCTCCTGCCAGCGAGACAGGTGGCGTAGGTTCAACTTGGCAATACTTTTATTTTTCAACCTAACAATCATCGCCGTTTTCCCCAAACCACTTTTGAAATAACGGTCAACATCGTTAATACTGAGATTTTTTACATTATACATATATAAGGCACCCATCTCAGCAAATTCAACGAATAGGTGTTGATTAGTTTCCATTAAGATAGCCCCAGCATATTTCTCGTAATACTCGATCCGATAGAAATAATGAGAATACTTTTTCCAAAAATTAAGGCGTATCGGGTCCCCTGCAATTTCTCCAAAGAATAAGCCGATTTTCTTTTGTGTTTTCCAGAGCGTGAAAACACTTTTAGCTTCATCCTTAATTCCTTGCCATCTAGTTCTGTTTTGACCATAAGGATCACCGAGTATATCCCCAATCACATTGAACATCTCTTCCAAGTAGATGGGCAGTTTATCGAAGTCTTCTCGAAATTTCTGGGTCAAAAGGAATTTTTCCAAGCAAGGCTTCAGCGTATTATAATCTTTCAATGAGTTGATAAGGTCTTTGACCACGGAAAAGTCATCGAGATTCTTGATACTAATAATCCGTTCTTCAAGTAACCTTAAACTAATTATGTTAAAAATTCGATGGTTTTCCTTCATGAGAACGTGATCTTTTCCTTGTCGAAGCTCGGCAAAGGTTTTGAAACCCTCGAAATAACGATAAAGATTCAAGAAAC
Source organism: Desulfosporosinus sp. BRH_c37 (assembly GCA_001516045.1). GTDB lineage: Bacteria > Bacillota > Desulfitobacteriia > Desulfitobacteriales > Desulfitobacteriaceae > Desulfosporosinus. Next base: position 6,503 of record LOEW01000087.1, on the reverse strand, counting down.
AACTTGTTGTACTAGTCGAGTTGATAAAAATCCCATCTTTTGTGGAGGCTAAGGGTTCTTTCCAGACCCTGTTTTTATCAAAGGCGAGTTGAAGCAAGTGAAACAGTTCAGGATCCCAAAAATCATCATAAAATGAATGAAGAAGCCCCTTGATATGGTAGTAAAGCCGTTCTTGCTTAGCAAAACAGTGTTCACAAGCACTGCTAAATCGATCAAACAGACTTTCTTCTTTAATGATACTTACAAAGTAACACAGGATCTTAACTTCACTATTTCGCAGTTCAATTCCATTACGCATTTTGTCTAATAAACCTTTTACTTTGTCCGTGTCCGGTAAAGCATAATGGTCATCGACATTGACGGATTTAGCCATCCGTTCAAGCTTTTTAGGCATATATTTATTGAAGTCAAACTTATAAAAATCGATTGGCACATTTTCACCCCATCTGAGGCTTATTATAGCGTTCCTTTTTCCAAGCTCTTCTTAAGATATTCAAAAATCTCTTGATACTTTAACTCAAACTTGATTTCAACCCGTCGGTTTCGTGTTCTCCACTCATCAACCGTTTCATTTGGCTTTCTCTGTAGATATCCGGTCTCACTTCTACCGGTCAAAAGAATAAAATCCTTAAGGTCATTCTTAAAGGCGGAAAAATCGGGATCATTATATATGAAAGTATAGACACTTAAGGCCCGCTCATGGCTGAGATCCAATCCGTAATGATAGTCCCCTTGATCGTCCGTGTACCCTTCAATGATAATCTTAGCAATATTCTTCTTGATTTCAGGGTCGCCCATTAAAATGCCGAAGTAACGGGGCATATTCTTACGGATAAATTCCTTACCTGCAGGCTTCAGCTCACTTTTACCCGTGTCAAATAATAAATCACTTTGTAAGGTCAAAGTCCCTGTATCATCCACATAGAGAGAATCTCCGAATTCAGCCTTAATTTTTTTAATAATGTCATCATTTAAGGAAGTGAATTTTTCCAATTGGGATTTTGTATCTTTTAACTCATTACTTATTTTAGCGGCTTGATCTGCTGCCGTTTTATAGTCAAGCAGCATATAGACAGAAACAAGTAAGAAGATAATAAGAAGGCTAGACATTAGATCACTGAAGGACTCCCAGTAGGATATATCATTATCTTGTTTTTTGTTTCTTTTCAGGCGTTTAATGATCATTTACCAGTCATCCTAACTGCCGTAGCCTCTTGATATACCGCTTTGAGTTCGTCCATCTTCCCACCAAATTTGTACAAAACAGTATTAAAATCCTGAATGATCTTTGATGTATGTTTTTGGCTTACCTCTAAGTTCTGAGCGGCTAAGATGTCCGTAAGCTCCCCTATCGATGAATCGAAACTTTCAATCGTCGATTTAAAGTCACCGAGTACTTTGGAAATATGTTCATCATAATCTTTAAATAGATTTTGCAACCCTAAACTAATATTCGCTTGATAATCTTCTACTCCTTTGCTGATTTCTCCATTCAGAGCTTCGAAGCTCTCCTTATAATCTCCCCATAATTGTACTGCCTTATTGTTGGTGTCTGTAAACGACGTCAGCTGATCGACTAATCGATCCGCCTTAACTCCAAAACCCTCTAATTTCTCTGCGATATCTGCGGATCTGGAACTTATCTTTTGAAAATCTCCTGAGACAATACCATTAAGGTTAGCGATTGATTCGTTAAGACCAGAGGACAACCCCTTAATAGATAAACTAATGTCCTCGTGGGTCTCTCCGAGTCGTGAGATGGTCGTATCAAATTTATTACAGACCGTTTCGCTTGCTTCCACAAACGTCGTTGTGCCATTTTTCATACCAGTCAAAGTCTCTTGGAAGCTTCTGCTAAACTCATCGAGTTTGCTAACCACATTTGTAAACCTCTCCCCTGCTTGTTTCTGCATCTCTGCAGCATAGACAGTCTGCTGGATGGTATCCTTGAAGAGGGAAGCCGATTTGTCCTGCTGTTCGAGGCTCTCTCTGACATTATTAACCAGCTCAGAATAATCCTTGTAGGAAGTCTGTTGTTCACTTGTAAAATTGTTCAACCCGCTGATAATCGTTGCTAGCTCGTCCGTCACGGAAAAGATACTTTCATTAAGTTGCTTTGCATTATTGGTCGACTGATTTGTTTCCGTAATTACAGACTCCTGGGTGTGAATGAGGGACTGTAAGGTCTGAATCGTCTTTTCAAATTCGGATAACAAGCCCTCATTGCGTTCGGTTAAGCTGCCTATCGAACTCTCAAGACGTTCTAATTCCTTACCGGCGGTGCTAGAAATAATCGAACCAATATTTTCGACAATGGAGGATACTGTCGAGTGATTACTATTATTAACTGTCTCGAAAAGTTTTTCCGTAGTTTCAGCGAATTTTTCAAGAGTTGGCCCTAGGGTATTTTGCAATGATAGATCAAATTTATTACCTACTGCTTCAGCAATTTCAGTTCCCATTTTCTGAATCGAGGCTGTTTGTTTCTCAAGTTCGACATACAATTGATTGACTCCATCAGCCTGCGTATTCATGGGAAATATCTGGTCTATTTGGTCACATATTTTGCAAATCTTGGCTTCTTGCTTTCCTAACATCATTTTTTGAAAAACTGTTAATAATAAAGAGAAAGCAAGCCCATAAATACTGGTTCTAAAGGCAATTTGGACTCCGTTGAGAAGGAGTTCTATACTACTTTTTGTATTCGCCGTATTTTGGAAATCGACACCGATCAGTCCAATCACCAGACCAAGGAAGGTCCCAAAGATGCCTAGAGCGGTTAATAGCTGAGGTACATAGCTGATGAATTTATAAAAAGCTAAATTGCTATAGACTACATCCTCATTAAAAAAGTAACTAGCTTCTACACTCGCATAAAACTTTTGTCTTATTTCTCCCTCGTTGCTTCTACCATCATTGATTCTCCGAATAGTCTTCTCATATTTCGACCATACACTTTTGAGCAAAGAATTCTTCAATATACTCTTAACTTTATGAAATTCTTCTTGTCTATCATCCGTTTCAATTGAATTGAGGCTTTGGAATACATCCTCAAATGCTTTGAGATTTTGTTGACTAGATTTGTTGAACACCCGTAAAGAAAAGAAGGACAAGCTTGCCATAAAAATAAAAAACAAAACGAGAGTCACTATATTCGCTAGGGTAGTTTTTGAACCTGCTAAAATAAAGCTAACGGGTGGATATAGGGAGAAAAACATGACGATCAAACTAAAACTTGCGTAGATGGTAAACGTTGAACGGTCTTTAATATTCATTTTGTTCCTCCCTGAAATTTTTTGTGATACTTAGCACGTCTTTAAACTCTAAATAATTCATAGTAAAATCTCCTTCTTGATTAAAAAATAATTCCTAATCTGCACCTACATCTTCGAAGTAGGGTTTTCCATAGAAATCTCGATAGTCCTTTTTTGCTTCATCTTTTGTTGTAAACCCTAAGTTTTACTTTAACACCGCCGCAAGACAATAAGATGTTGGACGGTACGTCGATTCTAAACTTGTCGGTGTACATGGTAAACCTTTTACTGATGCCTTTACAAAAAAATAGACTGGTTACAAATTTATATTGGTAACCAGTCTTAGAATTCAATTACTTTGAGGCGTCTATTATTTCAGCTATCTCTTAATTTTCTTTTATTATATATGTTTCGACATTTATCATTGTATTCCTGCTTAATATTATTGTGTCGCCTAATTTTCCCTTATCACTACCTCTGAGATTCCAACAATTTCAGAGATTAGTTTTGAATGAAGAAAATAATAAAGCTGCAAACCGAAGGCATGCAGCTTTAAGGAAACCATATCTTAATTTTTATGCCTGTGATCACAGACTGGAGCCGGAGGAATACTCTGTACGAAGTTGAAAACATTTTCTGGGTCATATTGCGCTTTAACTTTCTGGAGCCGGGCAAAATTATCACCGTAATATTCCTGGCCGTAATTTTTTATATTTAAATCAGGTACATTGACGTATGATCCGGTTACAAAGGGCTGCAGTTGAATACGGGTCTGTTCAACAAGCTTAATATTCTTTTGTGTTTCAGATTCTTCAGTCCATGCGGCATTCCATTCCATATAATATTTCGTATTACGCCAGAAAAAAGCTGTATCCTGGGGAGGTACCCGGTTCATTGCGCCTCCGGAGTTTAGGAAGAAGAAACCGGATTCGCTTCCTTTAGCTTTTTCCAGGAAACTTCGGATTGCTTCAATTGCTTCTGGGGGCAGGATTTGCTCAACCCAGGTGGATGACCACGAAGTATTCTGCGTGTCAAACAGCGATTCAGCTGGAGCCCAGAATTCTATTGCTTCCGGTAGGGTAACCTCATCTATAAACACCTTTATAGGAGATCCGACATCTGTCAAAGTTGTTATCAAATTCTCCATTTCTGCTTTGGGACCAAGGAATATTCCTTGTGATCGAAGCAGGCCATCCGTTTTCGGAGTTATCTCCAATATAGTACCCAGTCTTTCGTCAACGGTTGGAGACCATCTTTGCCATACATCGATAACTCTTTCCAACTGCTCCCACGGCCAGATTATTTGAAATATTCCGACTTGAAATGGAGCCGGTCGTATTTTAAACGTATAGGAGGTTATGATACCGAAGTTACCTCCTCCACCTCCGCGAATGGCCCAAAGCAAGTCCGGGTTTTCGTTTTCACTGGCGTGTAAAATCTTACCATTGGCATCAACTACAGTGGCTGCCAGAATATTGTCGGAAATCAGTCCGGTCGTGCGCTGGATAACCGTAATCCCTCCGCCAGTACTTATTCCGCCTATACCAACAGTGGAACTGTCCCCAAAGGGAGCCAGGATGCCCTCCAGTGCAAGCATCTTCACAAGCGGACCTACACGTATTCCTGCTTCAACTGTGGCGATTCCCTGTGTCTTATCCAGCCTGACATTTCTCATTTGACTGGTATCTATTACGATTCCACCATTTTTCTGGGAAAAATCTTTTGCCAGAGCATGCCTGCCGCTTCGCATCCGAATAGGCACATTATTCTCACGAGCCCATTTGACGGCATTTGCCACGTCTTCCTTTTGCTGCGCAAAAACAAATACTATAGGAAATGCGTTGGTGAATGGATTCCAGTTCATCCGAGCCTGCTTGTACTCTGGATCATTTGGGTATATTACCGTTCCAGTTAATTCTGTTTTTTGGTTCACTCAATCACCCTCTATTTTTAATTCACTTTACATAAAAGTGATACCCCTCTTTATGCCAAGCTCTCTTTGTTTATAATATGAGCTTTTATTGGATTTGTACCATCTTTTTACCTGAATTGTAACTCAACCTTATTTGTTACCATTCCATTAACTTCGTGTGAAGAATATGTTAAACCTTATAATGGCAAAAAAAGACCCTCCCACCAATTAAGCAGAAGGGCTTCCTTAGGTAAGTTTAATCTTCCAAGGTATTTGCTTCAAGTTACTCATGATGAGCATAATAGGTCAACTGTGCAATAAGCAAGTCTTCCTCCGGCGACCAATTACGACGAGACCGATATGATACATGACAGCTTACTCATTCGCAAAGGTCTACACGAGACCTAATTCAAATCTTATCCCTTTGTCCATTACGTATCATCCGATCTTCCCTCCCTGGAACCATTTGCGGACATGCTGAATATATTGTATTATCCCTTTCTTCTGTCATCCCGTAATGAAAGGAGAGGAGTTCTATGTGGTATTCGGGCTGGGGTTGGTGCTGCTATCATCGTCAATTCCCTCGGATAACTCGCTGTTATCCAGTAGTGTATCCATGGATCTGGAGGTAAGTTATTACAAAGGCCAGGCTTCTGCCTGGTTTTTTCTTACCCCGTCCTTATCTACCTAATCCAACCGCGATCACAACGACAAGCGTTATGTCGTAACATACAACCACATCTTCCAAGAACATCCAGCGGACATACAGCATAGAATACATCAAGAGACTAGCAGTCTCATCAAAAACAAAAGAGGAGAGAAGTATATGATACTAGCAGCATTGATAACCATCATTGTCTTATTATTAATAATCATCGGGGAACTATGGTTAATATTTTTGAAACGCCCTAAACCCCCAAAACCACCCCACCCACTGTTCCCTTGCTAAGCCTGCTAATGGTTTTGGCCTAGGTATTAATGCCTAGGCCTTACCAAACATCCTGTACGATGCCAGAGAAGCGGATATATGTTTCGACATTTATCCAAATCGTAAGACTCCCACTTCTACAAGTGGGAGTGGAAAACCTTATTCTGCTTCGGTGGGGGTAGAGTCCCCCACCGAAGACTCGATGTTTTCCAGGCCTACTCCAATCCAACGAGATCCTGCTTTATTTATCGTCATCAAATTCTTTTTCGTACTTATGACCTCTGCAATAATTGAACTTATTGGTAATAAAAAAGATGGCTACAAATAAGACTATAAATATGAATAGGAAAATTACTGGACTATACCAGTCATACACTGCTGATGTCTTGATCGAATTAACAATTAGAAC
>LOEW01000086.1 GCA_001516045.1 Desulfosporosinus sp. BRH_c37 | reverse complement strand
GTTGAGGATATTGATACGGCGATAAAATTAGGACTTAACTATCCTATGGGTCCTTTTGAATTAATGGACTTCACCGGTGTTGATATCGGATACTTAGTAATGGAATATTTTGCCGATGAGTTCAGAGATAGCCAGTATGGTGCACCTCAGATTGTCAAGCAAATGGTCCGAGCAGGTAAGTTAGGTAAAAAGAGCGGTGAAGGTTTCTATAAATATTAATTATTGGACGAATAGGTAAAGTCATCTTTGAGAAAGGGGTATGCCCATGGCTTACGAAGTAATTCTTCTCACGAAGGAAGATGGAATAGTGACCATCACCTTAAACAGGCCTCCAATGAATCCCTTGGGCAGTCAAGTGTTTCGAGAGTTAATCCTGGCCATAGACGACATCCAAGCAGATCCTTCGGTTAAAGCTGTTATTATTACGGGTGCTGGAGAAAAAGCTCTGGCAGCTGGTGCAGACATTACAGAAATGGCTAATTTGAGCCCTGTCGAAGTGCACACATTTGGCCAAAATTCCCTTGTTGCATTCTCTAAAATTGAAAACCTTGGGAAACCGGTTATTGCGGCTATTAACGGCTTGTGTTTAGGAGGCGGAACGGAACTTACCCTTGCTTGTGATTTCCGTATTGCTGCAGATACTGCAAAGTTTGGTCAACCGGAAATTAATCTCGGAATCATTCCCGGAGCAGGTGGCACCCAACGCTTACCTCGTTTGATCGGTATCGCCAAAGCGAAAGAATTGATTTTCCTGGGGGATATCATTGATGCCACAACTGCCCTGAATATTGGTTTAGTCAATAAAGTTGTGCCACTAAGTTCTCTCATGGAGGAAACGGTTAAATTTGCTAAAAAACTAGCAACTAAACCCGCTGTGGCCATGAAAATGGCTAAGGCATCTATTAATACGGGAATGAATCTCGATATTACCTCAGCTTTGACCTTAGAAATTCAAAACTTCGTTTTGGCATTTGCCAGTGCTGACGGTAAAGAAGGTATTTCTGCTTTTATGGAAAAACGCAAACCTAATTATACGGATAAATGATTCCAGAGGCCAATCCGAAGTGCGAGGCGCGAAGTACGAGATTAGAATTTGAACATCGTACTTCGCGCTTCAAGTATGGAATTATAGTATTAAACATTGAGCATTGAGCATTGAGGATGCCCATTTTAATAATTATCACGATTTGATATCTAAATATGTTGTGAGGTGACAATCATGAATTTTACCAAAGGGGGTAGTTTTCTACTTAGCCCTACGGATCCTCAAGATGTTTTTACTCCTGAAGATTTTACCGAAGAACACAAAATGATTTCTAAAATGGTCAATGACTTTGTCACAGACAAAATTTTAGCTAATATGGAAGATCTAGAGGCCAAAAAAGAAGGTATGATTCGTGAACTTTTAGAAGCTGCAGGGGAACTAGGTCTTTTAGGTGCCGATGTCCCGGAGGAATATGATGGGATGGACCTAGACAAAATCAGTTCAACAATAATTGCTGAAGGATTTGGTCGCTCGGGTTCGTTTGCTATGACTCAAGGTGGGCAAACCGGGATTGGTAGTTTACCTATCGTCTTATTTGGTAATCCAGAACAAAAGAAAAAGTATTTGCCAGGTACAGTGAGTGGCGAAAAAATCGCTGCCTATGCCTTGACCGAACCAGGAGCCGGCTCTGATGCCTTAGCGGCCAAAACAAAAGCTGTGCTCAGTGCTGATGGTCAATTCTATATCTTAAATGGTAGCAAACAATTTATCACCACTGCGGGAATGGCTGATATCTTTATCGTCTATGCCAAGATCGATGGAAATAAATTTTCTGCTTTCATCGTTGATGGCAACTCCGAGGGGCTTTCAACTGGAACAGAAGAAAAGAAAATGGGGATTAAAGGCTCCTCTACCAGGGTTGTAGTCTTTGAAGATGTTAAAGTCCCAGTTGGTAATCTCTTATTTGAAATCGGCAAAGGACATGTCGTGGCCTTTAATGTTTTAAATATGGGTCGTCAAAAACTTGCGGCAAATTCCATAGGCCATGCTAAATTCGCTTTGGAACTATCTGCAACTTATGCTAACGAACGTCAACAGTTTAAGACTCCAATCGCCAACTTCGGACTGATCAAAGAAAAATTGGCTGAAATGGCAATTAGAATTTATGCATTTGAAAGCATGGTTTATCGTACCGGTGGATTATTGGATAACATCTTGCATGGTGTGGATATTTCAGGTCCAAATGGCGGGCAAATAGCTGCTAAAGGGATTGAGGAATATGCCTTAGAATGTTCGATGAACAAAGTGTTTGCCACCGAAGCGGTAGCTTATGTAGTTGATGAAGGTGTTCAAATTCACGGAGGGTACGGCTATATCTCGGAATATCCGATTGAAAGACTGTATCGAGATGCCCGGATTTATAGAATTTTTGAAGGGACCAATGAAATCAATCGTATTTTGATCCCGACGACAATTTCGCGCCGTGTAGCTAAGGGAGATTTGGATCTCAAACAAGCCCTAGAGAAGCTGAAGGAACAACTTAACGCTGGCGTAATAACTCGGGAAGGAACTAGAGATCTGGTCCAGGCAGCTAAAGATATCTTTATTTATACTTTCGGTGCGGGACTCGATAAGTATGGAGACAAGTTGCTCAAGCAGCAAGAGATCTTAGGCCGACTGGCTGACTTAGCTATGGGAGCCTTTGCTATGGAAAGTGCTTGGCTGAGAGAACAGAAAGCCCTTGCTAAGGACGGAGAAACTGGGACAAAGCTCAAAACTTCTATGACTGAAGCTTTCATATATTCGCATATTGGCAAGTTGGAGCTTATCGCTAAAGATACTATAGCCGCTTTAGTAGAAGGTGAAGCACTTCGAGCTTTAGCATTAGACCTAAGGAAATTAGCAGTTTATACTCCGAAGAATGTTATTGCGTTAAGACAAGAGATCGCTGCGGCAGTGAGTGAAGCGGGTAAGTTTGTTGTTTGATTTAGGAAGAAACTGTGAAAGCCGACTTTTTTGAAAAGTCGGCTTTACCTCTTTCGGTGGTGGTCATTTTTGTTACCTAGATTATTCCATTCAACCTATGAAATCGACCGTTAAATACTAGATCTAGGCAATTAACATAGAAAAGGTAGTAAAAACTCAATAATATGATATCATAACTTTATAGTATATATTTATCTGAAAATTCTGCTAAAAGCTAATGAAATTTTGCTGAAATATTTTGTGGACCAGTTTTCAAAGCATCTATGAAAAGGATGTGATGCCTATGCATGATTTGGTTTATCAGTCTAATCTTAACGAAGAGAAATATAAATTAACTAATAAACAAAGAAAACAATTACAACATGAAATAAAAATTTATGTGGAAAAATATTTTAAAAGTAAATTAGGTAATGCTGCTGATTACTGTAAGGTGATAATTTGGAACGATTTGCTTGTTATTCGTGCTGAAAAGTTATTGACCCAGGTAGAAAAATACATTATTCAAACGCAAACGCAAACGCCTACAGGATGTGATAGGGTTAAAGAAGTCCGGATGCAAGTGGCAAAACAACACTCTATAGATAACTTAACATATTTTGAAGAGAAATTAGGAGCAAAATGTATTCATCTAAGTTATGATGTGAACCCAAGTGAGGATTTTTGGGTTCAAGTAATGGTTTTTGATCATGTTTTGATAGATCTGTAAAAAATTTAATATTTATGGTAGTTTACGGAGATACCCGCTAGGGTTGCTCTTATAAAAGACCAATGGTATATGACGGTTCTTTATTGTTTAGTCCGTTCATATAAACATTGGTCTTTTTGCTTTTACTTCTTTTATCTTTTAACTTTAAAGAAAATAAGCAGACGAAGAGAAAATAATTATATAATTTTATTTTTAGGTAGGAAAGTTAATTTTTTATCCAAAAATATCAGAAAATTTACTCTCGTCTGAATTAATAAATATTTTTAAGGAAAGGGGTTAGTAATATAAATATTCTAAATAGGAAGAAGTTCTAATTTTAGGATGGGTACAATTAATTCAAATAGACTTGGTTAGAATCGGGTAACTAGTTATTATATTGTGAAGGGAGACCTATAAATGTTAGAGCAGCAAAGACCCAAGGGGTATGAAAACAAAATGTTATTTCTTTTGTCTTTAGTTTGGGGTTTTATCGCTTTGGATCGTTTGGCCGTAGTTTATCTATTTCCGATGATAATTCCTGAGCTTGGTCTGAACAATGCTCAGGCAGGTGCAATAGCTTCTATTTTAGCCATTACATGGGCAGTTGCTGCATGGGGGATGGGACATCTTTCGGACCGCATTGGGCGAAAAAAAGTGCTTGTTCCGGCGGTATTCTTTTTTTCCATCATGTCTTGGCTTACCGGAGTAGTTAAAGGCTACGGAAGTCTTATGCTCGTGAGGGGTTTGTTGGGCATAGGAGAGGGTGCTGTATTTTGTACCAGTGTTCCCATTATAGCAGAAGAATCAACTCCCAAAAGAAGAGGACTTAATCTGGGCATTCATCAAAGTGGGTTCTCACTGATAGGCCTTGCTTTTGGAGCCATGATTTGTACTCAGTTGGCCTCGCACTTAGGTTGGCGACCCGTTATGTTTATAGTAGGAATTCCCGGCTTTATTTTAGCAATATTCATTGGTTTTTATGTGAAGGAGCCGATGTCAACTTTTCAGAAGGCTGAAAAGATTCAGTCAAGTAAGATTGCAGGGGAATCTAATGAAACAAAACCAAGTCTTTTTGCAGCCTTTAAATATAGGAATGTATGGGTTTCATGTATAGTCGGCAGCTTATATATGGTCTGGTTATATAATTTCACTACTTTTTCTGCTTTGTATCTTACTAGCATTCAAGGCCTGTCCCTTCCTGTTGCCGGGAGCGTCATCTCAGGCTTGGGCTTTGGCGGTTTCATTGGTGTGCTTACGATTGGCAGTCTGTCCGATCATTTTGGTAGAAAACCGGTAATAACGGTTAGCTCTCTTGTTTGCGGTGCTTTTACTCTATGGTTTGGCTTAGCTGGGAACAATCCCGCTTTATTATTCGGCCTCCTTTTTGTCGCAGCATTCTTCGGTATGGGAGCTTTCCCTATCTTTCTTTCTACGACCACAACGGAGGGTGTACCGGTGGCATTAGTTGGTGCTGCAGTAGGAATAGCTACTGCTGTCAGTGAATTATTAGGGGCAACTGTGATGCCCGTTATAGGCGGAGCATTAGCAGATATGTTCGGCTTACAGGCTCCTATGTATTTGGCGGCAGCGGGTCCCTTGATTGCAATATTGGTTTGTTTACTTTACCATGAAACCGCACCAGCGGTGTTAGCACGGAGATCTCAAAATGTAGCGGCATAGTTTTAAGTATCTAAGGTGGATAGGCTTGGTTATAGGAAATATCGTCCTTTATCAGGCCTAATCACTCTAGTACATACCCAGACACAGAGAAACGTCGCAAAGGGGATCAGGCATCGGCGTCAAGTCAATGCGAGATTTGGCGGAGCAAGTAAATGTTAATAGAGAATGTAAAAATTGTGAAGAATCCATTCAAACTGCTGAAGATTCGTATTAGCCTGAATCAATAGATATCTACAGAATGATTTGTAATCTATAATGGGAAACCGGAATGAACCAGAAAAACCTATGAATTGGTAGAAAAGGAAAGGAAATATACCCCAAAAGGATATAGTGGGATTTTAAGTAAGGTAAAAATTAAAGTTAATAGGGGTGGAAAGAATGAAAGTTGAATTTCTTGACACAACGTTTCGTGACGGTCATCAAAGTAACTGGGGTTCAGGAATGCCTATTGGGATGATGGAAGCAGTTGCCGAAGATGTTGCTAAGTCTGGCTTCCAAGTAGTAGAAGTGCCGATGATGCCGCTCCAATTTAAAAAAGTTGTCCGTGATTTAAGAGAAGATCCATGGGAAATGGCAAAAATGCTTGCGAAAAAGATGCCTAATGTTACAAAAGCTTTCATGGGAGAGCCAGCAATTTTTCCGTTTGAAATTATCAATGCTCCAGAAGAAATTGTAAAACTTTACTATAAGAGTATTACGCAAACAGGTGTATTAAATCGTGTTCAAATAATGGCTAATATATTTGGAAATGTTCCAGAATTATATCCGTGGTATATACCTATGTGTCGTAGCATGGGTTTGCAAATTGCCTTAGCCATATCTTATGCGCTTTCTCCGAGACATACTGACGAGTACTATGCTGAAAAAGTCAGACAACAGGCCGCACATAAACCTGATGTTATTTATTTGAAAGATCAGGGCGGACTGCTTACTATAGACCGAATAAGAACGTTAATGCCGATTTTCTTAGAAAACTCCAATGGTATCCCTGTGGAGTTGCATTCTCACTGCACGACTGGGTTAGCTGAAGCTGTTTATATGGAAGCGGCTAAGTTGGGTTGTCCCACGTTCCATACGGCCATCCCGCCATTAGGTAATGGGACTGCACAACCTTCCGTTTTGAGCACCGCACAAAACTTAAAATTAATGGGAAATGAAGTAGATCTTGATTTAGAGAGAATCAAGAGTGTCTCAGAGCGTCTTAGCAGCTTTGCTAAACAGGATGGTTTCCCGATTGGTGCTCCGTCTCCCTATGATTATTCACAATATATTTATCAGATACCGGGTGGAGTAATTTCAAATTTAAGTCATCAACTAAAAGAGCTTAGGCTCCAAGACAGACTGGATGAAGTTGTAAAGGAAACAGTAGAGGTTCGCAAAGATTTGGGCTATCCTGTCATGATTACCCCTTATTCTCAATTTGTGGTCAGCCAGGCAGCGATTAATGTGGCTACAGGGGAGCGTTATAAAGTAGTCATAGATGAGATCATTCAATTTGCTCAAGGTATATTTAGTGAGGATTCTGGTTTCACATGGATGGATCAAAATCTGAAAGATAAAATTCTAGATTTGCCTCGTGCTAAACAATTAGCCACCCAAAAGAAGGTTGATGTCCCGCTTAAAAAAATTAGAGAGAAGTTTGGTGGTCCTAACTTATCGGATGAAGAGTTTTTACTTCGTTACATCATGAGAGGGACAACGGAAATAGATACTATGCGTGAGGCCACTAAGGCCGGTCCTTGGAAAACCTATTCTTGTCGTGAAACACCTTTATTTGATCTTCTAAAAAACTTAAGCAATCAACCCCAAATTACCCTCTTTCAAGTCAATAGTCCGCAAGGTTCCTTAGTTTTGCAAAAAGCGAAATAAGATTCATTAATTAACTATTCAATGAATTAATTTTAAATAATAAATTAATTTTAATCAGGAGGTTATCAAAATGACCAAAAATTTATTTGGAATATTTGAAGAAAGCGATATTGAAAGACTTGTTACCCTAATTAGCAAGTTAGAGGAATCTTCATTTGATTTTTTAAAATTGGAAGGTGAAGATATTAAGATCGTCATTGGTAAAAACGGAATGTCGGATGTTATTGAAATTTGCCAGACGAAGGTAGAAGCCCCTTCAAAAGGTAACGGAGAATATGCAGCTAAACCGCAATCGGAAGATGAAAATGGCAAAAATAATATCACTGATGAAAAAGAAACTATTTCTAATTTCAATCAAGGGGAAGATATTCAAGAACAAGAAGGGACCGTTTTCATAAAAGCTCCAACTGCAGGATTATTTTATGCCCAGCCAGAGCCGGGGGCTCCTCTGTATGTTAAAGTTGGGGACAAGGTGAACAAGGACACTACTGTAGCTTTACTTGAAATTATGAAAGTTTATAATGCTATTGCTGCGGGTGTTTCAGGTGAAATAACTAAAATTCACGTTCAGGATATGGAACTTGTAGAAGCTGAGCAACCTTTATTCTCTGTTAAATTAATATAAACAAACCGAATTCTAGTTCTAAATTAAAATCCTCACTGAATTCCATGATTTGATGGGTGTTCGGTCACTGGCCACGCTCAAAGCGGACATATCACAAGTAAATTGTGGTCGGTGCCTTTTCACCCTTCTTTCCTTTCTTTGCCTTCCTTAACTCTTGCGTTTTGTAGTTTCAATTTGCGATTGGTTCCACTGATCGCCCTAGGCGCTTAAAGAAGTCGTAGAAGGTCCCAACACCGGGAATATTTCCAGGTTTAAAACTGCTGAGAATGACTTAGTTGGGAACACGCTTAGATAGATCATTAATCCAATTAGTCACGCCATTTTCCAGCTTCGTCATGAGAAAGAGGCGATACAATCGCTGCCTCGGGCGAATTCCGAGAGGCTATTAATAATGGGGGCATGGATATGAAAATCTCCAGAATTTTAATTGTAAATAGAGGCGAAATAGCGGTCCGTATTATTAGAACATGCCGGGTTCTTGGCATAGAAACAGTCCTTGCAGCTTCAGAAGCGGATAAAGATAGTTTGCCAGCCAGATTAGCCAATCAGACTGTCATTATTGGTCCACCAAGTGTTTCCACCTATTTAAATATTCCGGTTCTCATAAAAACTGCGTTAGATGTTGGAGCAGATGCTATCCATCCAGGATACGGATTTTTATCGGAAAAGCCTGAATTGCCAAAAGCGTGTGAGGAAAATGGCATTATATTTATCGGACCTAAAACTGATCATATCTTCAGTTTAGGTAACAAGTTGGTAGCTCGGGCTTTGGCCCAAAAAATTGGTGTACCGACGTTGCCAGGTTCAGAAAAGGTAAACTCTTTTGAAGAAGTCCTAAGCGTGATTGACCAAATCGGATTTCCGATCATGATTAAAGCAGCGGCTGGCGGCGGAGGCCGAGGAATGAAGATTGTCACTGAAAAAGAAAAAGATAATGTAAAACAGATTTTTGAAGCAGCAACTGCAGAATCAAAAACTGCTTTTGGTGACGGATCGCTTTTTGTGGAAAAATATATTGCCAATGCTCGTCATATTGAGGTTCAAATACTGGGAGATAAGTTTGGAAATGTCGTTCATTTAGGCGAAAGGGACTGTTCAACTCAACGTCGACATCAAAAATTGATTGAAGAAGCTGGAGCACCACTCCTTTCCGATGAACTGCGTGAGGGACTCTACAATTCTGCTGTAAAACTGGCAAAACATCTTACTTATGAAAGTGTCGGTACAGTAGAATTTATATTTGATCAAGATGAGAAAAAGTTCTATTTTCTGGAGATGAATACCAGAATTCAAGTGGAACATCCCGTAACAGAAGGGATTACCGGAACAGATTTAATTGAAGAACAGATTAATGTAGCCAAGGGGGAGAAACTTCCTTTTACCCAAGCAGACATACACTTTTACGGTCATTCGATAGAATGTCGAATCAATGCTGAGTCAGCGGAAGAGGATTTTCGTCCAACCCCTGGTTTAATTACAAAGTGGGAGATCCCTCAAGGTCTGGGAGTAAGGGTAGATACCCATTGTTATCATGGTTATAAAGTGCCTATATTCTATGATTCACTGATAGCTAAGGTGATTGTCCACGGGAATGATCGTGAACATGCTCTGAGAAGAATGTTAGCGGCTTTAGACGAATTTGCTGTAGAGGGGATTAGTACGACTATTCCGTTTTTAAAAAAAGTATTGAAACATTTAGATTTTGCTGAGGGCAGAGTAACCACACGTCTGTTGGAAAAAGTCATCGGATAATTTTCAAGGGCTTTTTAAAAAGGCTGGTATGAAGTGCAAACTTGTTCAAATTGGAGACAATTTCTTCTTAGTGAAAAAGATTGTGATAACTCAAGAAATATTATGTAAGGCTGGTGAAGTTTTGTGAAAGTTGATTGTTTTAACCATGAAGTTGAAACGATGGATCCCAAGGAACAAGAGAAGATTGATTTACACAAATTGTGTCAAGAGGTAAATTATTTGTACGAAAACTCCCCGTTTACCCGTAAAAAATTTGAGTCAGTTGGTTTGAAACCGGAGCATATTAAGACTCTTGATGACTTGGGGTTGATTCCCTTTGCCACCAAAGAAGATATACGGGAAACCCAAATGAATTTTCCTCCCTTAGGGGATTATTTGGCGGCACCGCGCAACAAACTTATCCGCATCCACTCTTCTTCAGGGACCACAGGCAAGCCTAGTTTTGTCGCCATCACTCTTCGCGACCGTGCCGTCTGGACAGAAATGGCATCTCGGGCTTATTATGCCACTGGTCTTAGACCCAGTAATACGGTCATTTTTGCCTTAGGTCTAAGTTTTTTTGTGGGGGGGTTACCAAGTCACGCTGCCGTTGAGAACATCGGTGCAACCTTGGTGCCTATTGGCACAGGTGCTTCGGATCGAATACTATCTTCGATAGAAAATCTCAAGGCTGATTTCATGGCTTGTACTCCGTCTTATGCCAATTATTTGACTGAATATATACGTGAAAAAACTGGCAAAGATCCTTCACAATTCGGTATCCGAGGCATTCACTGTGGAGCGGAGCCAGGCGGCGGAATTCCCAGTGTCCGCCAGAAAATTGAGAAAGATTGGGGAGCGCGACTCTGTGAGGCAATGGGTAATGCGGATATGGCGCCATTGATCTGGGGTGAGTGCGAGGCTCAGGAAGGTATGCATTTTTGTGGCCAGGGGTATATCATACCAGAAATTATTGATCCGGAAACAGGGGAAAGGAAAAAGATAGAGGATGGAGTAAGTGGTGAATTAATTTATACGGCCATTGACCGGGAAAGTTCGGCGTTACTTCGCTTCCGTACAAGGGATCATGTGATAGTTTATACCAAGCCTTGTAGCTGTGGACGGACGAGTATGCGTATTCGTTGTATCGGCCGGACGGATGACATGTTAATCGTACTGGGAGTCAATGTATTCCCCTCGGCGGTACGGGATGTAGTCTCCAGTTTTGCGCCGAGGACAACCGGAGAAATCAGGGTGTTAATTGATGAACCGGGACCGTTGGTCAAACCGCCTTTAAATGTGGTTGTAGAAGCGGCCAATTTGGATGATGCA
>LOEW01000085.1 GCA_001516045.1 Desulfosporosinus sp. BRH_c37 | reverse complement strand
AGGAATCGGGAACTTATATTCGCCACCAAATGAAGCAAGCTGGGCTTACCACCCCTGTCTTTGCGGATAGTGCTCTCGGTTTAATCCACTCGGAGACAAAGGGAATCCCACGACTTATTAACACGATCTGTACTCATGCCCTTTATGAAGCCAAACGGAACGGAAGTGAGGTCGTGGAGGATGCTCAAATCGGGCGAATTCTAGCAGATACTGAACGGCAACGTGGTACCGCTATGTAGGTTTATCCACATTATCCCCAATATACACATGAATTGGCATGTGCGTATTGGGGGTTTTTCTTATCCACATTGACTGGCATTTATAGAAGCAAGTATTGACGGTAGAATTCTCCTAGTATTGGCGTATTGTCAGTACATTTCTTCCGCCATTGGCAGCGAGATGCACGCCGTCATTTTAGGTGAGAAGCGACAAAATCGGATGTAATCAGGTTCTGTGAGATGCTTAGAAACGGTGCATTGATAGAAAACCCTAAGATTGAGTTAAAGCGTCAATAGTGGGATTTAGAAGAAATTAGTGGAGTTAATGAATTCATAAAAGATGTCACAGCAATGGCAAACACTCAGGGTCCTAATGGTTACTTCATAATTGGTTTGGATGATAAAGGTAACCTCCACAATAGTCCTCCTGCAAATGACCCAGCTAAAATTAGAGGGATGCTATTAAAAAAGGTTCAAGAGCCAATGGATGTTGAATTATATGAGCATAGAATTGATGACAAGATAATCTCGGTGATTGAGGTTCCCTTTTCAGCAAACAAACCACACGTTATCAAAGAGTATATTCATAAGAAAAGTGTTACCAATATGTTCATTCCAATAAGAAAAGGAACTTCAGTAAACGCCGCAAGCAAATATGATTTGGACGCGATGTATTTTGAACGAGGAAAATATTTGTCTACACTTTATAGCTTAACTATTGGATTACAGGACCTAGTTAAGGTTCTTATGGTAATTAAAGATGGGGATTCAACCAAGGTATTATTAGAGTTTCATGCGCTAGTAATCAATAGGGGAATAAATACCGACTACATTTCATCCGGAAGTTTAATAATTGAGGAGTGTAGTGACAGTTCATTAGTAGGGCAATCATTTAACCTAATAGGTTATAAAGATAATCAATCGAAATCACATTTAATAGAATTTAGCGACTTTCTTGTTGTTAATGGAAACAATACACAAAGAGGAATATTGCAATTTGAACTAGATAGGGAAACTGAAGACGCAGCAGTTATTAAAAGCCTTGATCTACATGCAAAGTATAGGCTTGAAATAGAAAACTCAATTGGAAACGTGTACTCCTCACGAAGTTTTTCGATGGAAACTCCATTGTAATCCCTTAGTATTAACCTGGGTATGGTCTATAACCTCTGGATTAATATTTCAATAATTGATAGCACCAGCGTCCTTATTAATAGAATGCTGGTGTATTTGTTATAACGATCATTATCGGACTCAGGCAGATTTTGGCAAGTTTCGGTTCCGCATTTGTGAAGGGTTACTCTGAAAAAGCTATATTCGTTAAATGGGAGTTTAGCGAACCAAACTAAGAGGAACAGTTCACTAAAGCTGATGCAGTCGCAGGAGTTTTGACATTAGCATTATCAGTTGATAATACAGAAACAGAAAAAACCATCGAGATACTTGACTCGTGTTGCAATAGACTTATTATGGGCGCAGCATCAAACGCCTTGAAACAAGAGGCGTTTCTTTTATGCCAGCACCTACCCTTTTCTCAAAAATCAGGACCAATGTCCTGCCAAGATGTGCCCTATGGACATTATGGGAAAAGATAGAAAGTATTATACTGAATTTAAGACATATTTTGCTGTGTCTGTATTGTGTAGCTATTTAGTGCAAATTACTATGATTAGCTACGTTCTGAATGAAGAGGAGGGGGGGAAAACAATTACTGCACGTGTGCAGATACAAAAATATGAAGGAGGAAAATATTGTGAAGAAAACAGGAAGGCACCTTTTTTTATTGTTAACGGTATTAATATTAGGCTTTACAGGGTTAAACCCTGCAATTGCTGAAGTAACGGAACAGGAAATAGTGGCTGTTGAAAGCGTTACTTTGGATACAACCGAGTTAGCGCTGACAGTGGGAGGAAATTCGGAAACGCTGATAGCAGCGGTGCTGCCTGTGGATGCAACAAATCAATCAGTTGAATGGTCATCCAGCGCTCCCGAAGTTGCGACTGTTGAAAATGGAGTGGTAACGCCTGTTGCCGAGGGTAATGCTGTTATTACAGTTACAACAGTGGATGGTGGCAAAACTGCAACATGCTCAGTAACAATTAGTGAAAACCAGCAGAATGACGAAAGATGGGGTGAATGGAAAGAACTTGTGCCGCTGGATAAGGTTTGGACAATTAAATTTAATAGTCCTGTATTGCCCGATTCGGTCAACGACAGGAGTGTATATGTTCAAAGCAATAAAAATGGCAAATCAGTAGATATCACTCCAGTGTTAAGTGAAGATAATAAAACTCTAACCATTAACCCTCCAGCGGAAGGATATTTGCCTGGGCAGAGATATATTCTTTTTATTAAGAACAAGGTCAAATCATCTTCGGAAAGACTTTTGACAAAACCAATAAAGATAATGTTTAGTGTTAAACCTGAAGAAACATCAAACACAGTTGTAATTAACGGGATTACGGAAGATCCTGTAGTTATTGGTAAAGTGGTGGTGACTACTGAAAGCAACACAACATTGGAGACTGTTCAGGCCGAGATTACCCTGGCTAACAAGGAGTTGGTATGGGAGCAAACAGACCCAAGGACCTTCACGGTAACCGTAACCGGTGCAGCAGCGGGTGAGAAGTACGCTTTAACTGTGAACACAGGCTTTACCATAGCGTCCGGCGTTGATGTGGAAGTTGAGTGGGCAAATGAGAACCTGCCTTTTACTTTAACATCAATAGCCTATACAACAAACCAGTCTATTCCGGTTAAATATGCAAATGATGGCGCCGGCGGGCAAAATATCAGCATTCCACTTGCCTGGAGTGGTTTGCCAGCAGATACTAAATCCCTCGCACTGATTATGTACGATCTACACCCCGTTGCCAATAACTGGGTCCACTGGGCAGTGGTTAACATTCCGGCAACCGTGACAGAACTGCCGGAAGGATCATCGGGTACAGCACAAATGCCCACTAGTTGCGTTGAGTTAAACAACAGTTTCGGTACCTGCGGCTACGGCGGACCAGAACCACCAGCTGGGTCAGGAGAACATCAATACAAAATAGCGCTCTATGCCCTGAATGTTGAGAGTATAGACCTGTCTGGCCAGGTTACACAGACACAGTTTGAGACCGCTGTTAGTGGAAATAGATTGGGAAGTGCGGAACTATCAGGTGTTTTCTTTCAATAAATTATATATCTCTTAGATTAGCCAAAAAAGTTTGGGGCTGTGTTTCGTTACAGCCCCTTTTGCATGGCAAAAGATATCAGAGTCTTGATTGTGTGCCGCTCATAAGAACGGTTATTTTTATGCGTAGGTGGGAGCCTCTGGATCGTTGGGATGTGGCATATAAGACCCATAATGTGCAACAACTTAACTTCGCTAAAGACCCATTTTACGATGGTGTTTATTCTTTATCTAACAGTTACTGAACTGTTAGAATCTTTTTATTAAATAAAACATATGACCAATTAGGAATAGAACGATTAACACCGAACTAACCTGAACTGTGAGACCCGTAGAGTAAAATCTGCGGGTCTCACTTTTTCGCAAAGGAGTAAGCGCTAATGACCCTATATCAAAAGGACCAGGTACGCCGTATGCGCAGTGAAGGCATGGGCTACTCGAAGATAGCCGCTTAATGGACAGTGAATTGATGTTGACAATCCTGAGCAGCCTTGCTGAGAGTGAATCAATTTCTACTTCTCAAAACAACAAATGGTCTATTCAGCGCCGGTTTCAGAACGGGACATACAAGCTGTCTTATCCTCCATATGGATATGATTATTTAAATGGGCAGATTGTTGTGAATAAGGATCAGGCATTAGTTGTCAAACGTATTTTTATCGAAGCCTTATCCGGAAAAGGGACACAGAAGATTGCCGAACAGAGGAACTTTTAAGACTAATTCAATCCATACCATCACCGAAAGCAGAACCGTTTAAAATGTGGCTTGCAAAGATTGGTAACGAAAGAATAGATGAAACTGCTGATCCTGAACTTGCCATTGAACGTGCTCTGGAAACATATCTTAAAAAAGGCTATTCAAAAGAATGGCGGGCAAGAGTAAAATAATGTTCATTGACAACTGAGAATCAATATCATATATTAATCATGAAGATCGGGTCTGAAGGGACCCATAATTTTCAGACTCAATTGATAATGAATATCAATATCGAATTCTGGGGGAGGAGATTGACATTTGAGAAAAAAGTTAGCCGTAGTGTTATTAGGTCTGATACTTATCTTGGGTTTAGCACCTGCGGCTATGGCAGGTCAGTCCTTTAGCGGTGTGGTCGTGGAAATCGATAAACACCTGCACTCTGCTTATACCACTTATAAGCAGAGTGACGTGGCTGGGGCCAAAAACCTAGTGGATGAGGCTTACTTCGGACCCTATGAAAGCGGTCAAATGGAGAAGGCAGTCCGGCTGAATATCTCTGCCAAACGCAATGCAGAAGTGGAGTCGGCTTTCAAACAGCTAAAAAAGGACATGGTCAAAGGAGTGCCTGCCTCGCAAATCAAGCAGCAGATTGAACAATTGGTTAGCGGGTTGCATGCTGACGCTAAAACCCTTGACGGGGATCTGAGCGGGAGTTCCACTGGATTCGGGGCGTTTTTAGCTTCCTTCTTAATCATCGTCAGGGAAGGGTTTGAAGCGATCCTCGTCATCGGGGCAATCATTGCCTACTTGGTTAAATCAGGTTACAAAGAAAAGGTCAAGGTAATTTACCAGAGTACGGCTGTTGCACTTGTGGCAAGTCTGCTAACCGCATGGGTTCTGACCAAGGTGTTTAGTATCAGTGGGGCTAGCCGGGAAGTGTTGGAGGGAGCTACCATGCTGCTGGCAGTTGTGGTGCTGTTTTCAGTCAGCTACTGGTTGGTAAGTAAGTCAGAAGCCCAACGCTGGCAGAACTACATAAATGGCAAGGTACAGGGTTCCCTGAATAAGGGCAGCACTTTTGCCCTATGGAGCGCAGCCTTCCTAGCGGTATACCGGGAGGGAGCGGAAACCGTGTTGTTTTACCAAGCCATGATGAGTGGAACAACAGACTTGAGTATGGTTTTGGCCGGTTTTGGGGTAGGAATACTGGCCTTGGGCTTGATCTTTGCCATCATTCGTTACGCCAGTGTTAAGATTCCCATGAAACCCTTTTTCCTTGGGACAAGCTTCCTGCTCTATTACCTAGCCTTTGTGTTCGCTGGTCAGGGAGTA
Organism: Desulfosporosinus sp. BRH_c37; assembly: GCA_001516045.1. Taxonomy (GTDB): domain Bacteria; phylum Bacillota; class Desulfitobacteriia; order Desulfitobacteriales; family Desulfitobacteriaceae; genus Desulfosporosinus. Next base: position 2,635 of record LOEW01000085.1, on the reverse strand, counting down.
GGTGAACTGCAGACTGCCGGTGTAATAAGCTCCACCAGTGTAAACATTCCCACCGTAGCTTGGCTGGGGATATACCCTACCTGGGAAACCTTGGCCCCGCAACTGCTACTTTTGGCCATTGCTGTCGCTGGATTCGTATATCAATCCAAATATAGAAAAGCAGGGCTTTCTTAAATGAGAAAGGGTATCGTTAAAATTTGAGGAAAATGAAAGAGATAAAACAGTCATCGACCATAAACAAATGAATATGAAAATCATTTAAAATTGAAATTGGAGGAAAAACCGATGAAAAAATATAAACACTTTAGCCTTTTAGCCATTCTAATGATAGGAACTTTAACCCTAGCAGGTTGCGGAGCAGGAAATAAACCAGCTGCCACCTCTGAACAAAAGACTGCCAAATCTGACTCAGCCCAAAAGCAGGAGGAGGCCAAAGCAAGCGATTCTTCCTTCCGGGAATACCCGATCGGAGATGCGCAAGAAGTTGAGGGTATGAGCATAGGTGCGGTATATCTACAGCCTGTGGAAATGGAACCTGTCCAAAAAGCAGGCCTTAAACCTACCGAATCCGATATTCACCTGGAAGCGGATATCTCAGCCCTGAAGAACAACCCCTTGGGCTTTGGAGATGGGGAGTTCGTACCTGACTTAACTGTAAAATATCAATTGAAAAATAAAGATACCGGTAAAGAACAGTCCGGTAGCTTTATGCCTATGAATGCTTCAGATGGCTCCCACTATGGCGCCAACGTGAAGATGCTGGGAGCAGGTAACTATACCGTAAAGTTTATAGTCGAGTCCCCGGAAAAACGGGATTTCTTAATTCATACCGATAAAGCTACCGGGGTTCCAGGTAAATTCTGGACTAAGCCTATCGAGGTATCTTGGGACTTCTCCTTTGTGCCCCGTAAGTGGTAATTAGGCGTTGCCCGGTCGGTTTTTGACCGGGCTCTTTTCAACTAATTTTATATGCTAGGGGTGAGGAAATTTGTTAGGGATTTTAGACTATACCTTAAAAAGTAGTTTTGGGGTGGGATTGTTAGTTGTTACGCTCTTACTTTATCTAACTTTGCCTGACCTCACGAGCAAAGTTAAATATGTATGGATTGGTACCGGCCTGGCTTTAGTTTTTGCCACTGTCCTTGTGTATGGAGTCGACTTTTGGGGAAACCGAGAGCTGTTTGAGTTTGCCTGGTTAAGCTGTATATTTCCGGTTCTAGCCTTGTTAATCTTAACAGGTCGCTTAGCTTCCAAGTCTAAGTCTGCCCAGTTTGCGGTGGGCCCTCTGGTGTTGCTGACAACAGTCCTGCTGATTACGGTTGAGGGCATAGAGTTGGTTGGCTTTCCTATCAAAATTTTCGTGCAAGCTCGCAGTTTTATCAATACGGAATTGATTTTGAAAGTAATCGGGGCATTGTTCGGAATTTTTCTGGCAGCTCTGTTCGGCTGGACCTATTTTAAATCTACCCGGAAAATGAACAAACAACTGGTGATTATCACTGGGACAACTCTGATAACGATTGTCTTGGCTCGTGATCTGATCAGCTTGTTACAATTGGGGATGACCTTGGGATATATCCCAGTAACCCCAGTGCTAGTTTCTGTGGTAGCCCCAGTGATCAACACCTACTACCCGCTTTTTTTCTATGCTCTGGTGTTACTGGTAGCAGTGCAGGTGATACTAGCCAGAGTGGTTAGCAAGAAACCTGTTCAGCAGGAGTATGGAAACCCTGCTCTAAGGCGGAAGTCACTAGCGGAATACCGAAACCAGCTTCGTTGGCTGACTGTTACATTAGCACTCATTTTAACTACCGGGGCGCTCTTAGGAGTGGGACACGTCTACTCTAACAAAAAAGTTAAGCTCTCCCCTCCGGTCCCTGTGCAGGCGGAAAACGGAGTCATTGTAATCCCGGTGACTCAGGTGAATGACAACAAGTTGCACCGCTTTAACTTTGTTACCCAGAATAATGTAGCGATGCGCTTTATCGTTGTTGGCAAAGGGAACGGTTTGTTTGGCGTAGGGTTGGATGCCTGCGAAATCTGCGGGGTGGTGGGATATTACCAGCGGGGTGATAACGTGGTCTGTCTAAATTGTGATGTAATCATCAATAAGCAAACCATTGGCTTCCCCGGGGGCTGTAATCCTATTCCCTTCCCCAACAAGGTAGAAAACGGTAGTATTCTTATAAAAACAGCGGATTTGATGCAAAAAGAAAAAGTGTTTATAGAATAGAGGTGACACTATGTTCTGGCGTATGTTGAAAAAGTCATTCTCCAAAGGTCTGAAGGGTAAACTCTTGGCAGTAGTAACTATCGCCTTTGGTGCATCGTTGGCTAGTTCCATGCTCAATATTTCCCTGGATATCGGGGATAAGGTAAACCGGGAGCTTAAAACCTATGGAGCAAACATCTTAGTAGAACCCAGGGTGGAAACCGTCCCGGTAAATATCGGCGGGGTAGAATACAATCCTTTGCAGGGTCAATCTTTCCTTGAAGAAGCAAGTTTAAGCAGTTTAAAAACCATCTTTTGGGCCAATAATATTCTTTCCTTTACTCCGTACCTAGAACAGCCAGCAACAACTGGGAATCAAGACACCGTTCTGGTGGGTACCTGGTTTAACAAAGAAATTACGAC
>LOEW01000084.1 GCA_001516045.1 Desulfosporosinus sp. BRH_c37 | reverse complement strand
TCAACAAAAGGAAAAGCACGACCAACGGTGGATACTTTCAAATCGATGGAATCAGTGGTTGTAGTCTGCGTGCAGCCCGGAGAGGCCTCAGTCAGTCCATAAACAATAGTAATTTCCCTCATATTCATTTCATCCACTACCTGTTGCATGACTTTTACAGGGCAGGGAGATCCAGCCATAATTCCGGTCCGGAGATGTTCAAATGAGTAGTTTTTAAATTCGGGATGTTCCATCATGGCAATAAACATGGTCGGAACTCCATGGACAGCTGTACATTTTTCAGCATTCACTGTCTGAATAACCTTTAAAGGTTGGAAATAGTCCACCGGCACCATCGTACTTCCGTGTGTCACACAAGCCATTACTCCGAGGACACAGCCAAAACAATGGAAAAGCGGCACAGGAATACATAATCTGTCTTGCTCAGTAAAATCCATTCGGTCACCAATACTTTTTCCATTATTCACAATGTTATGGTGTGTTAACATGACCCCCTTAGGAAATCCGGTAGTTCCGGATGTATACTGCATGTTGACAGCATCATGCACGTTCAAGGAGCTTTGCACAGCAGCCAGTTCCTCGTCGGATACGGTCCTGCCCATTTCATAGAGTTGTTCCCAATTATACATACCGTCTGGTTTTTCTTCACCAATGAATATCAAGTTTTTCAGGTGGGGTAGCATCTGCGAAGTCCATTCTCCGGTACGGGTTCCTGCCAACTCTGGTACCAATGTATTCATAATCTCAAGATAATTAGAGTCTTTGAAGCCGTTAATAAACACAAGGGTATGGGTATCGGATTGCTTTAAGAGATATTCTGCCTCAAAAATTTTATAATTGGTATTCACTGTGACCAATACAGCACCTATTTTTGCCGCTGCAAAAAAAGTTAGTAACCATTCCGGATAATTGATCGACCAGATAGAAATATGATCTCCTTTTTTAATTCCCATTTTTAGAAAGCCTTTAGCCGTAAGATTGACTAAATCTCGAAATTCCCTATAAGTTTTTCGAAAAGGCATGTCATGATAAATCACACACTCATGGTCAGGGTACTTGTCCGCCATCGAATCAAGAAGATCACCAACCGTAATTTCCCATAGTTTATCCATGATTTAGAAAACCCTCTTTCTTATGTACTCTTTTCTTAATTCTGTACTACTATAATGCATTAATTGCAATCTGTTATATCTTAATATGCCTTAAAATATTTTTCAATAAAAAGTTGTCAAATAGATGTTGGTAATAATTCAGTATTTTTTTGAGGATGTCTCAAATAGGCATCCTCAACAGCAAAACATTGATGAATCGGCAAATTTGCATAAGATGATGGAAACCCACCATGGCATTCCAGTCGTAAGAAAAACAGTTCTTCATCTGCATCTTCATTTTTATTACTTAACAATCATGACTGGACATTCTGCTCTGGATAGGACTCGTTGGCTAACGCTTCCCAGCATAGCTCCGGTAATAGAGCCATACCCTCTGTTTCCCATAACAACCAAGTCTATTTTTCCGTTTCCAATCTCTTCGAGAATAGCTAAACCCGGATGCCCTGCCTTTTGTTTCTTCTCAATAGATACATTCCCAGTGTCAATCCCGAGTGTCGCTGCCGTCAAAGCCTCTTTTCCGTAAATACTGATTTCATCCTGGGGTACGGAAATTCCGCTGGAAAGGGTATAACCCATGGCCTCTGGGGTAAAAACCACATGTAGGAGGACAATTCGTGAATCGAACTCCTTCGCCAATTCTAAGGCCATCCTCAAAGCGCGCTGAGCTGGTTCTGAAGCGTCGGTAGGAACCAAAATAGTCTTAAACATCGTTCTTTCCTCCTTAGTCCTGAATCATAGCTTCAAATTTCTTAATACCAATACCTTGGATAGTGTCGATCAGGGGACAGGTTATTTACCAAAAGTCCTATGATGACTAAAATTACGGCTCCCGTCATGATGGGTGTCAAAATATAGCTAGGCTGAGCTTTACTCAAAACTGCAAATAACGCAGTTGCTCCCCCCGGCGGATGGGTGGTTTTGGTAAGCAGCATGACGACCAGCGCCAAGGCGGTACCCAAGGCCGGTGACCACCAGGTTAACCCAAACATCATAAAAATTGCCACGCCCGTCATAGCTGAAAAAGTATGGCCAAAAATAACATTACGAGGTTGGGACAGAGGAGCATCAGGAACCCCATAAATCAACACTGCAGATGCGCCGAAGGAGGCTACAACTGAAAGGTCAAACTTATGAGCAAATAAGGTTATCGCGGCTATTCCTAAAAAGGCACCCAGCCAAGTAAGGAGCACATCTAAAGGTGGCGGAGACACAAGGGGCGTTGTCCTTTTATAGCCTTTTAATTTGGCAAGGTACCTAATCATCCAGCTATGTTCTGGTTGGATCAAGGCTTGCGCATTTTCCGGATCTGTCTCTCCCACTTTTCTTTCACCAAACAACACAAATCACTCCCCACTAGGATCTTTTGATTGATTATAGAATGATCTTAGCTGCTAAGCTGTGAACAGGATCACACTTTAAGGGATTATTTTCTTGTACTAGTAAGAAAGTTTCCAGCCCTACTTATCAATCCGAAATAAATAGTACCCACTGACTTGACCCGTTTATTCACGTGTCAAGTCCATAGGTACAAGTTTGCCTTTATGCTCTTTTTCGTTGAGGAGGGGGGGCAGTTTGGCCATAAACAATTTGATGTCCTTTTCTACGCTCGAAATGCTTGCAATTCCAAAGGTCTCTATGAGGACGTTTACGACATTAGTATAGCTCAAAATGAAAAAAGTCTGCTCCTTAACTATTAAAGAGCAGACTCCTTTAAATTGCTAGATCCTTTGTCTCAAACACCTTTTTTGTCAAGAACCAAAGAACCGCTGAAGCAACACTAAACCCTATAATGGGCCACAACGGGTCTGTTGTTCCCTCTAGTACCTCTTGCGGTTGAAACCATTGGAAGAGAGAGAGCTTTTTTAGCCAAAATAATTTATTACTAAGTCCTCCAGCAACATCCAGACCATAAAAGACCAGCGTTAACCCCACAGCATATGTTAAGGCTCGTTCTTCCTCAACAAACCAAGTTGAAAAAAAGAGACTATAAATTTCGATCAGTGAGAAAAAGGAAAGTCCTAAGAGGCCTAAGTCTATATAACGCCCATGTTCGATTTCAATCCCAGAGCAAAAGGTACCAAAATATAATCCGACGATTGTAGCAGCGACTAAGATAGCGTTTGTGCTCAGCAAAACTCCGGTTTGAGTCCAAAGAATCTCACTTCGAGATACCGGTGTGGACAAAAGAAAGGCTAAAGAGCCATCATCGACCATTTTTGCTAGTAATGCATTCGCGGTTTCTATTCCATATAAGGCCATGAGCATTACCCAGATCCTCGACAAAAACTGTCCCGCTATAAAAGCTTCAAAGGTATCGGTCCGGCCATTTTCTGGAACTCCAAACACCGTCTTTACCGCAGAAGGAATAGACTCTGCGATCTCTGCAACTGCCGGGTTTTTTGCAATCACTGGGTAAACCCAGGTTAAGAGTCCTTCATAAAGAACAATCCCTGTCGAAATGGCAACTACTTTCTTTCGATACTGCTTAAACATCGCACGAAACAATGCCCTATTCATATTCACCCCACCTTATTTGCAATCAAGATCTTTGTCAAGCTTCAACGCCTATCGGTAAAAATCCATAAAAGCCTCTTCCAACTCCAGAGAGCGTTGCCGAAAGCGTTTGACACGAACTTGGGCCAGAGCTAACCATAGGTTATCCAGTTCACCTGCTACACAGATGACGCAACGTTCCCCCTGACTTAGGGTTATATTTAACTGACTCTGCTTTAGAAGCTCGGCATCCTTCTCACTTTCTACTTCGATTTCGAACGTCTGATACTCAGCTTCTCTAACTTGAGAAATACTTTGAACGGCTAGAAGTTTCCCTTCTCGAATAATCCCAACCTGCTCACACGTGCGTTCAATCTCCACGAATTGGTGGGAAGACATAAATAAAGTCTTCCCCTTCTTCTTTTCCTCTAAGATTAAATCAATAAACACTTTTTGCATTAAGGGGTCCAGTCCTGATGACGGTTCATCTAGGATGAGCACCTTGGCATCCAACATCAAGGCTGAAATTATCCCTAACTTCTGCTTCATCCCTTTGGACATCTTCCGAATGAGTATTTCTAAATCTAAGTCGAGGGCACGTACAAAATAATCTCGATTCTTCTTTATTTGAAGATAACCGCCGTGCATTCCGGCGATAAGATCTAAGAATTCAGCCCCTGTTAAATTCTCAATAAAATGGAGCTCACCCGGAAGGTAACTGACGATTTTCTTCACTTCCATCTTTTCTCGCCAACAATCAAGTTCGTTGATCGTTACTCGTCCCGAATCGGGCTTTAAAAATCCCATTAAAAGACGGATGGTCGTAGTCTTCCCTGCTCCATTCGGACCGAGAAATCCGAACGCTGTTCCAGGCTCGACCTGAAAGCTAATGTTCCAAATTCCGCGTCCTTCTCGGTAAACTTTGGTCAGTTCTTTAACTTCAATCATTTCCTCCCTCCTTTTCAGTCCAACGGCTTTCTAGCAAAGAAATAGTGAGACACTTTAAACGGTAACGGAATCACTTCAATCTCAGTGAAACCGGTTTGTTCCAGGAGATCTACCATTTCTTTTTCTAAAGGTAATCCCTCAAAACCCTCATGACAAGTTAGAAAAAAACTCATCAAATTTTGTGGAATATGAGTTTTGAGCCATGGAGGTTCACCTCCCATAAAATAAGCCCTGTAAAAAAACAGGGACCTTGTGTTTCGCTTCATCTATATACTATTGTATTATATTGGTAAGACAGTCGTGTCTGTCTACCTCGTTCCTCAAATTCTTTCCCAGATCAAACATCTGATAAGCTTCATTGTGTAATGAAATTTGGTTTTTAAATTATAAAGAGCGATAGGGTCCACTTTATCAAACCCTCGCTCTTTATTTTTAAGGTTAACTGCAAATTATGCCTTAACGGTTTTGTCTATATTTAAGTTTTGATTAGCGGTTATCAATCTGAGCCCGTTGCAATGTCCCGCTGAAATCAACATAGATGGATTTCCATTCCGTATAGAAATCTATGGCCGCAGTTCCGACCTCCCGGTGCCCATTCCCCGTTCCTCTGGTACCACCAAACGGCAAATGTACTTCTGCACCAATCGTACCGGCATTAATGTAGAGAATTCCAGTTGTAATGTCGCGTATGGCAGTGTACACATTGTTGATATTCTGGGTATAAATTGAAGCAGAAAGACCGAATCTCGTGTTATTATTCACTTCTATCGACTCTGCCAAGCTATCTATTGTTATAACGGAAAGTACTGGTCCAAAAATCTCTTCCTGAGCTATCCGCATATCCGGTGTCACATCAGCAAAGAGTGTAGGCCTGTAGAAGGAACCCTTCGCCAATTCGCCTTCAGTGGCCCTTTCTCCACCGATTAAGAGGCGAGCTCCTTCTGCCTTGCCAATCTCTACATATTTATGAATACTATCAAGTTGCGTGCTGTTAATCACTGGACCGATATCAACCTTAGAATCCAAACCATTGCCCAATTTAAGTTCCTTAATTTTTACCACCAGCTTGTTCAAAAGTTCTTCCTTAGCATCCTTATGCACTATTACTCGGCTGCAAGCCGTACAACGTTGTCCTGTTGTCCCATAGGCACTCCAGATAATCCCATCCACCGCTAAATCAAGGTCTGCATCATCCATAACGATAATTGCATTCTTGCCTCCCATTTCCAGCGATACCCGTTTATTACAAAGTGATGCTGTTGCCGCCATCTTGGTCCCTGTCTCGGTAGAACCTGTAAAGGTAATCGCATCAATTCCAGGATTCGTAACCAAAGCATCACCGATTAAATTTCCGGGCCCTAAAATAAGATTAACCACTCCGGAAGGAACCCCTGCTTCGATCAAAACCTTGACAAGGGCTGTTGCCACAACTGCTCCGTCGGACGCTGGTTTAAAAATAACCGTATTGCCTGCTATTAAGGCTGGCATCATCTTCCAAGCTGGAATTGCTATAGGAAAGTTCCAAGCTGTAATCGCTGCCACTACCCCGATAGGATCCCGCAATGTCATACATGCTTTATTCGTAAGTTCAGAGGGCATGGTCTGACCAAAAAGGCGTCGACCTTCACCCGCAAAATAATAAGCTACATCAATGGCTTCCTGTACATCTCCCCTGGCTTCTGCCAGCACCTTCCCCATTTCTCGCGTCAGCAATTGGGCGAGCTCATCTTTATGTTTCTCTAAAGCCTGCCCAATTTTCATCAAAATCTCTCCGCGTACCGGGGCGGGTGTATGCCTCCATGTTTTGAATGCAGCTCTGGCGGCAACAGCCGCCTTTTGCACATCCACTTCATTGGACCGGGTTAGTAATCCTACGACCTCTCCAGTCGCAGGATTATAGCTTTCTGTTGTTTCCCCTGTGCTGGATTCAACCCATTCGCCGCCAATATAGTTTTTTAATAGTTCCATTTCCTTTTCCCCCCAGTTATTTAATACCTCAGTATTAGAAATAAATATTTTGGTTTAATTATGTCTAGTCCTTGGTATGACCAATTTAGCAATAAATACCCCTTCCACCGAAAGGATATAAATATCCTTCCTTATATTGGGCTCTCCCAAGCTAAACCAAACCAAAACAATCTAAACTAAACTTAATTAAACTAAACACAATTAATTATATGATTTTAATGACAAAAGTCAATATAATTCTGTAATGATGACCTACGCTTATCTTCGCTTTCATTAGCGGACTTGAACGCTACAGATTAGCACTTGATAATAGGCGTCTCAAAACCTCCTCTTGCTTTAAGGCAGGCAAATCTCGATATTGGTTTTCCGGAAGGTAGGGGTCAAAGTGGCACACGGGTTTATAAGAACAATACTGGCAGCCCGTGCTCTTCCCTTTACGGTAAGGGGAGAGAGAAATATTTCCTCCTAATATTTCTTCACCCGTCTGCTGGAACCACTGATGCAGATAGCTATTGAGCAAGGTAAACTCGTCCTCGGATAGGACTTTGGCCCCTTTTGAGAAAGCCCCGTCTTTCTTCAGTTTAAGTCCGAGTAAATCCGATTGCCCCGTAGAAAAAGAAGAGTCCATGGCTTTTAATACGCGGGGATTCGCTAATAAGTACCCGCTGACTTTGACGGCTTTGACGCGGCGTTGTTCTAATTCCTCAGAGCTGAGAGGAATTTTTTCTTCCAACTGGGGTTCCAGAACAGGAAAATACAAAAAACCGGCCGGAATCTTTAAAGGAAAGACCTTGTCCATTTCTGATGCACCCTCGATACGTACGTTTTCTGGAATGGTTTCGCCCAACGTAGGTAAAGACGAAGTCATATTCAGCAAAACTTCAGCACCCTGCAAGGCGACATCGAGATAAGTGAGCAATTGAAGATTAAGACCATAATAAATAGAATCCAACCCTAAGGATAATTCACGGGATTTATAATCAAGGATCCGTAAATATACTTTTCCATCCAAGAAAGCAGCATCCACTCGGTCAATTTGACCGCATAATAGAAGCGAATTCTCCTCCTTTAATGGAATCTCGACCCCTGGGAGCGTCTCATTCGGGCCAAAACCTACCTCCAGTTGGATCGGTATAAATACCCCTCGTCGGGCATGCTCTCCTAGAACTCTCACAGCGTGATGAACTGTTCGTTTGAGTTTATGTGTCAAATAGCGGTACCGAGCACTACTTAAGAGGATTTCATGCTGAAGCCCTGGGGCGAGCTGATCAGCCAGTTCACTGATGAGTGCCCAAGATTCTTCCTTTGTCAATTTTCCCCAGTCTAAGCCTCGTTCCTGTAATTGAAGGGCGAAATCATGCAGGAGAGCATGAAAGAATTCACCCATATCCGGGCTTGATAGCTGATAGGTGGACCTTTCACGTAGTTTCAGACCATAACGAGCATAATGCCCAAAAGGACACTTGGCGAATTGCTCCAAGCGTGAAACACTGGCCTTCAGTCGTTTACCGTATAACCGGCGAGCTTGGGGGCGTTGAATCCTATCTTCCTGATTCCGAGTCAAAAGACTGGTCTGTAACTGCTTTACTTGACTTCGATGGATAGGATCCTGAATAAGCCACTTCTCAGTAGCCTCCCAAAAGGGAGAAAGTGGTTCTCCCTGGCGCAGTGTGCGCAGTTGTTCGGCATAGGCTTGAAGGGCAGAATTTACGTGACTGATACGGTTAATATCCTCCTGATTTCCTAGAAAGCCTTCTGAGAGAGTTGGGAAAAGTTGCTTAAGCCGTATGACAACAGGCGATACCGTCAGCCCCTTCCCCTCTTCATCCGTCAGTGGGTAACAAACAACAAGTTTTTCTGTAGCACGGGTAAGTGCCGTATAGATAAAGAATTGTTCTTCAAACGTTTGAGCCTTCCCCTTTGGGGCAAGAGCTACACCGGCTTTCTCTAATTGTTTCCTTTCTTCTTCGTCAAGAACGCCCTCAGAGGAAGGCCGGGCGGGAAGTACGCCCTCGTTAGCGCCGAGGAGAAAGAGGACTCGGACTTCCGGATTTCGAGAACGATCTAATGACCCGACTAATACTTGGTCAAGTCCAGGAGGAATCAACCCGAGTTCGATAGCTTCTATCCCAGAAGCGAGAATTAAGGCGTAATCCTCCAGCTCCAAACATTCATCTCCTAATCCGGCAACCATTTCATCCAGGACTTGGATGACGGCTTCCCAGATTTGTTCATGGAGATTAGCTTCGCTAAGTTCGCCCTCTACTTGGGCCTTTTCTGACCACTTCTTCAAGTTTACAGGAACATTAAGCCTTTCTAAAAAAGCATATAAATTTTCGGTAACTTCCCGTACAGTTATCATTTCTGCTTTGCTCCGTGGTAAGACCGCTTGAACAAAACCAGCCATAAGATTATAAATAATCTGGCGCGAGGAATTAAGCTCAGCTTGAATCCTAAGCTCGGTGGCCTGTTGTTCCTCATTTTGTCCCAGAGACCACTGACGATGGTAGCGCCACTCAGCGTTTCTGTTCCAGCCCTCTCCGTGTATCCCATGTTCAAGCACGTAGTTTTCCAGACGATCGATGGCATCCTGTTGAAGTGGGAAAAAGTCCGTTTTTAAACAGCGAAATAGAGGTTCATATGCCCAGTGACTTCCCGCCACTTCTAGGCTGGATTGCAACAGTTCGATTAACGGATGGTGGAGGACAGAACGTTTATGATCTAAAAAATGTGGAATCTCGTAGGATTTGAACACCTGATTGATCAGTTCATGATAACCACTAAGATCACGGGTCATGATTGACATCTCATTCCAGCAGAGTCCTTCATCCCTAGCTAAGCGCCGTAGTTGCCGAGCAACTCCTTCCACTTCTGCTCGTCGGTTTACGGCTGATAGGATCTGAATTCCTTCACTTAGGAGACTCTCTGGATTAATAACAGCTTCGTCCCCATAAGCAACCGTCGGGTAAGTAGCATAATATTTTTCTAAATGCCATAACCCAGGATGTTTATATCGTTTAGAACTTCCGAGTAAGGTGGGAGGGTGTATAGGTGTACCAGTCTCCGCGGTAAGGCGTTGTAGATCCTGATAAGTATGCCAAGCGCCCGAAAATAATTCTTCCCCCACTTTAAAGAAGCCCTTCTCCAACTGGCGTTCCTCCTCAAGCAAAAGCGGATCAAGAGGAGATGTTATAACTACTTCCTTGGCCGTGGACACAATGTTTTTTAAGACTTCTAATTCCTGAGGAGTAAATCCCGTAAAGCCGTCAACCCATACCTGCGCCCCCCGGATAAGGGGTGCATAAGGGATCTTTTCGGCCAAAATTGACAATTCATCATCAGGGTCACGGATTCCTTGTCCCAGTGCTGCTTGAAATTCTTCATAAATAAGGGCTAGATCTTGAAGTTTATCAAATAATAGACCCTTTGTATTTTTAACATTGCGTAAATCCTGGGGGAAAATCCGGTAAGTTTTAAATTCCCCAATTGCTTGAGCAATGAGATCAGCAGTACCGGGTCGAGTGGCAGAGCGTGCAAACGCTTTCAATTGAAGACGAAGTTTTAAGAGGATTCGGCGCAGGAGCATCCGTTTGCCAATCCCACCGATCAGGACTTTTTGCCCTCCCCCAGTTTCTGAAAACACACGCCAGCCCAGTCTTCGAAAACTTAAAACCTGAGCACGCAAGCTTCCACCCAAGAAAGGCGTATTGGCTAGGGTCACTTCCATCTGATAAGTGGCCTGCTCGGGAACGAGAAGGATCAGCGGTGCTCCCCAAGGTTTAATCAGAAGTTCACTACGAATTTCTTCCAAACAGCGAGTGCTCTTGCCTGTTCCTGCGCGACCAAACACGAACCGGAAACCCAAACAAATCACTCCTTTCTAAGAACATGTTTATATTCACTGTTCAAGACCCAATAAAGTCACCGCGTTATGATAGAAGATAGCATTCATTTCTTCTTGGAACACTCCCAGTTCAGTACACACTTGAGTTTGAAGGTCGAAGTACTTCTTCGCCCAACCGCGAGGGAACCAACTAGAATCTGTGCCGAAAATAATCCGCTTCGGACCGACGGTGTCCAAGGCCCGAGCAAAAAGATCCTTCAAGGATAGCGGATGGGGCATCCAGCGAATCCAATCGTTTGATCCGGAAGTATCTATATAGACATTAGGACTCGACCAGGCCAAGTGAAGAAGGTCTTGAAAGTATCCTGCCCCGAAGTGCGGGATGATGAACGGAATATCGGTATATTCTTGGGCCACCTCCGCCAAAGTAATCGGACTGATTCGTGGATGGCGGATAATTCCTCCAGGACCACCCAAAACACCAAAATGAATTAAAACGGGCACTTTTCGATCCGCTAACAAACGCCAAAAAGGTTTCAACTCCTGTGACTCGAACGGCAGAGTGGTCATGGGACCGAACCATTTATACCCACTCAAACCTAGATCATCAAGCGCATAGTGCATTTCCTCCACGGCATTAGGTGCACAAAGGTCATGATGAGCAAAGCCGAGAAATTCTTGCGGATGTTGACGCACGACGCCTGAAAGAACCTTGTTCCCTCCACCTGTCATGAAAACGACCTTTTCCAAATGATTATTTTGCACTTCCGCAGCCCAACGTTCTCCTTGCACTTGGATACCGCGCTGCTTTCTCTCGGGTTCCGGGAAGTCGAACACAACTCGCCACTTCTCTTTTAAATCTTTGGCATAGGCTTTGACTAAGGGGTGGAGTTCCCGCCGTGCTATGCTAGTTTTCGCTGGAAAGTGGGCATGGAAGTCTAAAATGCGATCGGGTTTCATGACAAAACAGCTCCTTAAAATTCGATTAAAGCCCCACCCAGAGAGCAAATGATTTTTTATACTCTTTTTGGTCAGCCAAAAGAGGCAAGTCCAGCGCAGAAAGTATTTAATATGTTAGATATGCATGGAATCCGGCATACATCCATAGGTATATAGAAGCAGTTTGGGGGTGAATGTTGTGCGCATTTATGTATTATCTCGTAATAAGCTAATTCTTTCATTCTTGTTTCTACTTACGGTTGTAGGGATCTTCACCATTACACAAAGTTCTTTAACGACCCCATCTTTGGTTCGGACGCCTGGAACTTACTATATGGCCAATACTCAGGAGAAAGTCATAGCCCTAACCTTTGATGATGGGCCTGACCCAATCGATACGCCGGAAGTTTTGGATATCCTCAAAGAAAAGAAAGTTCAAGCTACTTTCTTTGTTTTGGGGAAGGCCGCTCAAGCTAACCCTTATTTGTTAAAACGCCTAATTATCGAAGGACATGAAATCGGAAACCATAGTTTTAACCATGATTATCAGCAGCGTCGACTAATTGAAGAGATTAAACTGACAGACCAAGAGGTCTTTGCCTCAACCGGTACCCACACTTATTTCTACCGCCCTCCAGGCGGGTTAATATCTAAAATTCAACTGGAAACCGTTAATAAAAATGGTCACATCGTAGCTTTGTGGAGTGTGGATAGCAAAGACTGGCGTAACCCAGGCGTAAAACAAATTGTGGATAATGTGATTAAAAACGTTTTTCCCGGCGCTATAATTCTTCTGCATGACGGGGGTTATCAGCGTACTCAAACAGTTAAAGCGTTGGGGCCGATGATTGATGCACTCCGTGATCGCGGTTATCGATTAACTACACTGAGTGGACTCAAAGTATTGGATTCTGAAATTAAGTAAAAACATCTAATCGTTTGGAACAAACCCTCTGCCGAGGACTTCTCCGGCATTTTGGACAATCATAAAGGCTTGGGGATCTACTTCCCTAACAGCCTGTTTTAGACGGCCTATTTCGGGTAGACTGACGACACAGATAATCACGTCTTTAGGTTCGGAAGAGTACGCACCTCGTCCATGTAAGAAAGTCGCTCCCCGGCCCAAATCAACCATGATTCGGTTAACTAGCTCCTCGGATTGGTCTGAAATGATGGTGATAGATTTCGTTGGAACTCCGCTCTGGATTAGATCGAGTACTCGGCCATAGACGAACAGCGTAACTAATGTATAGAGTGCAGCTTTCGAACCAAGTATTGCCCAGGATATCATAATAATAACGCCGTTAATAGCAAGGGAAGATGTTCCCATGGGCACTCCATACTTCCGTTGAATTACTTTAGAGACGATGTCTGTCCCGCCTAAGCTACCACCGAAGTGAAATATTAGGCTTGACGAAATCCCCGAGATCACCCCGCCATAAAGTGCTCCCAGAAAAATGTCGTCAATAGCTATCGTCTGAACCCCTTTAAACAGGTCCAAAAATAGAGAAAAAATTGCCAATCCCAATATAGTCTTAAAGACAAATTTTCTATTCACCTCACGCCAGCCTAAAACAAATAATGGGATGTTTAAAATGAAGGTCATCAGTCCAATTGGAAGCTTCAAGGTATAGTATAAAAGCAAGGCAATACCGCCGACCCCACCTCCGCCTAACCCCGTAGGGACAATAAAGCCCTGTACGCCGAAAGCAGCCACTATGGCTCCTATTGCTATCGAGAAAATCCCTAAAATAGATCGTAACCGCTTCGAAACCTTCAAATGAATGCCTCCCATTCATATTAATAAAAAACCTCCCCACCTTACATAAAGTGTCGGGGAGGTTTGGCGTTCAAATTAACCTACTATATATAGTATATAGATATTTTCAGTAATCGTAAAGTTTTCTATTAAATATTTCGCTTTTTCCAAACGAAGTATGCAACCCATCCTATGACACCGATGATTAGATACGGAAATGCATAGCCCAACCCGACTATAAGATAATTAAGGGCATTCCATACACTGCTTATAGTTTTCAACACGGCATCTTGGGTAGCTTTCCAAGTATTATTCCAGGAGATTGGCTGCCAAGGATTCCTCACATTGAGATTCGGGCTTTGCAGGGTAACGAGCTGAAGGTTCACAGTTGAGTAATCAACCATATTGTTCCAGAGCTTAAGTTGGCCCTTGAGCTGTTCGATTTGCTGACGAATGTTGCTCAACGCATTTTCCACTTTTAGAACATCTTCAACGGTTTGGGCTTGGTTTAAGATTTCGAGGTATCGCTTTTCCTCGGCCTCAAGAGTTTGTAAGCGAACCTGAGAATCATAGTATTGATTAGTAATGTCATTGGCTAGCAAGTGTTGATCAAGTATTTTGCCCCAAGTACCTAGTGAATCGCGTAACCCAGTAAGCTTATCGGCCGGTATTTTCACAGACATCTGAGCGGATGAATGACTATCCAATCCATTTTGTTGAGATGAGGTGACATACCCACCCACTTGTTGGACTTCCTTGCTAATCCGTGTAACTACCTCATCAATGCTTACAACCTCGAGAGTTAATGACAAATCGTAAGTAATTTTCCGTGGGATCCCAGCATCAGCCGGTGGAACAACAGCTGGGTCCGGTGGGACAGGAAGGGTTGGGCTACCCCCACTCTTAGCTGAAGAGTAAGCCGTACTATTCGTAGCGGGCGATTTCGGCGCAGCTTTATCCTTTGCTGTCAAACTGTCATCAGGAGCTCTACCGTAAGACTTGATACCATTTTCCTTAATAGTGCCAGGTACCTGTTGAGCCATATCCATGGATTGGGTCGATTTTTCTGGGCTTCCCATACGTGGGAGAAGATTAAATGAATTGTTCAGAGCTCCTTGCCCGATGATCACCAAGATCGCTATTCCTACGACCGACATCCCAAATTTCCATTGTCTATGCCCTAACATCGTACGTAATCCGGTACGTATCCGTTGAGCCAACCGATCCTTAACTGTCAAAGGCAGGTCTATCCGTTCTTCATCTTTTGCTAGTTTTTCAAGTGTTTTTTGCTTGATCCTCTGCTTGATTTGCTCGTTCCCTTCTGAATCTGAGTGGATATTATGGAAGAAAGCTTTCATTCTCTTCAAGTCACCATCTTCTTCCCAGAGGGATGTGAGATCTGTTCTCCTAATAAACCTCTTCATCAGCCTCTTCCTCCTTTATCCGTGTTCCCCTGATAGATTTTGCGGAACCCTTTCTTCGCTCTGTACAAAAGGCTGTCGACTGCCTGATGAGTTGTGCCGAGAATTTCTGCAACTTCGCCGGCAGAAAAACCTTCGATCAAGCGAAGTTGAATGACATTAACCTGTTGAGGGGTGAGCTTTGCCAAGGCTTCACCAACACTTAGAAGGGTTGCCCATGTCTCACTTTGATCGGATTCCTGAGGTAATGGCTTAGGTATCTCTTCTAGAGTCATTACGGAAGCACGTTTATGAGTTCGGTAATAATCGACAATCTGATGAGTTGCAATCTTAAGCGCCCAAGCTTTAAGGGCATCTTTCTTCTCTATATCCGGCAAACCCCGCCATACTTTCACGATAATTTCGGCGGATACATCTTCCACATCGGGCTTAGGTACGCGGATAGATACAAATCGGTAGATCAATGGGAAAATTACCTCATAGGTCTCATCAAATAACGAATCGGTTTCCAACTCGTCGTCAGCCTCCTTCCGTCTTGCTTCAATACGCTTCTATAAGGGTTAATAAGTAGCTATTTAAACCCTCCAACTAAAATTTGAAAAATAGTTTGAGGGTTATCATTACTATTCTATAGACGTATTCCGGACGCCTTTTCTGACGAGGCTAACTCTAAAAAATTCACTCGGCAAGGCAAACAAGAATTCTTCCAGACATAAATGCCATCCTCTCCGACTATTTTTTGGTATCGACTCATAAAACAGGTGAGAACAAACGGGCGCTTGATTCTTTGAATCGTTCAAAGACAGGGCGGGCTTGAAAGGTTTTAAGGACGAGTTCAATACTCTCGTTTAAATCCTGCTCAAAATCTAGTTTTAACCGTTCAACTAAAGCTCGGTCATATGCAAAAGCGCAGATTTCGAAGTCAAGGAGAAAACTCCTAAGATCCATATTGGCAGACCCTACAGAAGCAAGTTGATTGTCGATCAAGAAGATCTTAGCATGAAGAGTCCCTTTCATGTATTTATATATTCTTACACCTGCTTGAAGCAATTCCTCGAAATAGGAGTGCATTGCCAAAAACGTCAGGTTATGTTCCGGAGTTCCTTGCACAACAAGCCGTACGTCTAAACCGCTAAGCGCTGCAGTTTTCAGGGCCATCATCAGGCTTTCATCAGGGATAAAATATGGGGTCTCGATTGAGACGCTGTTTTTAGCCATTGTTAGCGCCTTAAAAAAGCTTTGTAAAATTGACCTCCAGTTTGAATCTGGACCACCTCCAACAATTTGAACGGGCAGGACTTGAAAAATTGTTGTTTGTGGGAAATAACGGGCTCCTTGAACCTCTTGATGGGTCACGTAATACCAATCATTCAGGAAAATGGATTGGAGGGTATGGACTGCTTCCCCTTCAAGTTTTAAATGCGTGTCTCGCCAAAAGCCAAGTTTAGCGTCACGAGACAAGTATTCATCTCCGATATTTAATCCCCCCATAAAGCCAGTACGTCCATCCACCACAACGATTTTACGGTGGTAGCGTAAATTAAGTCTGGAGGTTATATATGGAAAGCGAATTGGAAAAAACCATTCGGCCTGAATCCCTGCTTTACGCATGCTACGTATAAAACCACCTGAAATTGATATACTTCCCATTCCATCCAAAAGGACTCGAACTTCTACACCTTCGACAACTTTGCGGGCTAAGATCTTCAAAACGTCTTCTCCTATTTCATCATCTTTAAAAATGAAATAGCTAAGGTGAATGTGATCGCTTGCTCCTTCTAAGGCGTTAAATAACTCTTTAAATTTCTCGCCACCGTTTAAAAGAATCTCAACCTGATTATGGATAGTCATTGGTGCAAAGCCACTGTTCAATAGAAGACTGGCCAATTTTTGTTCAGAGTCTGTGTTCAGTTGGGGAAACACATTTCCAGCGTTGAAGTCGGTTTTCTGCTGACGTACTGTTATGTCACATCGATTATCTGGAATATGTTTATTGCGAAATAATGGTCCCTGAGTTTTCCGGCCGAAGACCACATAAAGGATGAACCCTAAGAAGGGAAAAATACCGAGAATGCAGAGCCAAGCAACCGTTTTTCCTGGATCTCGATTTTCCAAGAGTATCACAGTCCCAATCAGTATCACCTGAAGGGAGCCTAATAATAGCAGAAAAAGCCATACCATAACATCACTCTCCTATCCTATCCTTACTTACTTTACAATCCTATCTAAAAGATTAAGAGTCTAATGTATACTCAACTTTATGGATAAAATGCTTTCTGTAGTATGCACAACTTCTGCTCTTTTTAGATTATAGATATAGAAGACCCAGACGAGCCTTGTTAGATGTAGGCGTGTCTCTCTTTAGTATAGAATAATGAATGTAAGGCTTTCATAAAGATAACTGACCGCACCACTAGTAATTACTTTATTCTTTAATTTCCAGAAGTTCCGAAAGATGGTAGACTTAAATAAATGCAAAAAATTCCAACAATTGATCAATGAGGAGGTTTAGTAAATGGGCAATAATGTAAGCGTATCGCCAGAGACTATAAAACTGGTTAGCGACGGCATATGGACGAGGCTTGATAGAAAAGACCGCGACGAGATAGTTTTTAAAGCTGGCGTGCAAACGTCTTCTCTGAGTTCTTCTAGGGGTACAGGGAGAATAAGTCAAGCTCTTACAAGAGCGTTTGAAGGCGTCCCGAAGGTGCCCCATTGGGAAATATTAGG
Organism: Desulfosporosinus sp. BRH_c37; assembly: GCA_001516045.1. Classification (GTDB taxonomy): domain Bacteria; phylum Bacillota; class Desulfitobacteriia; order Desulfitobacteriales; family Desulfitobacteriaceae; genus Desulfosporosinus. The sequence continues at coordinate 5,529 of LOEW01000084.1, read as the reverse complement.
TTCCAGCGGACCCAATATTAAGCCAAAATACGTGTCATGGATACTCGTCCCAGATACAAACATCAAAGTGCCAGAGTTTACCCAACAACTGATAAACGCTGGAAACGATGATTCTCCTACGCCTCCAACCACTGAAAATCTAAGCGACACTGATTACATAGACCTTTTTCAAGCTCTGTTGGCACTTCAAAGGCTTGGATCAACAGATACGGGGTTACTTAACGGTCTCCTTAAGATTAAAGAGGATATTAGGAACCTTGCGATGAGGCTTACATGTAAGGAAGCAAATGAGTGAATAAACCTTTCTAGGACTTAAGATAACTTGACATCCAACCCTAAAATGTATAAAATTCGCTAATATAAAAAATAATGGTATCTGAGGTGTCCGGGGGCTCTATCATTAATTTTGCGCCTTAAGTACTGCGAAAGGAATGAACTTTTTATGAAAAATATACTTTTTTCTTTTTTTGGTATTAAAAAACCTAGCCCGGCTAATGTTGAAGCTACTTTTGGTGATGATAACATTGGTGATGATAACATTGGTGATGATAACATTGGTGATGATATCGTAGATACAAATGCTTACACTAAGGAATTCACATATCTTCCTTCTTACAGTAAAATGGAAATACGATATATTGCTCCACCCGATAATATTCAAATGGTTAATGCAAAATATTTGATAAAGAATACGACTACAGATAGAGTCCTAACTGAATATACAGAAACATTAACGAAAGATGGTTGGACTGTAAGAACACTATCTCAAGATAATAAGCCGTTTTGCCTTAATGCTCAAAAAGACCCCCATATTGCCACATTGCTTCCAGAGCAAAACATTAACGATGTAATATTGACCGTTGTTTCCAAATAATAAGGTTTTAGTTCTGCAGTTATGAAAACTTCTCAAATAGACACTCGTCCATTTGAGCATTCGTTTTCTTTATCATATTCCTTTCTTAATCCCAGAGTTCTTATGCGATTTAAGAAATTGACCAAACCCTGTGATCCAAGAAAGATCCCTGATCCTATTATAAATTTGGTTATCACTCCTACAGATCCAATAAGTAATCCTTTCTACACATGGCTTCACTTAAGGTACGGTTCCCGCATCAATTAAGTCCTTGGCATTTCCCACCCACACATCGGTACCATGGGAAAGTCCGGATATGCAGATTAAATCTGCGAAGGCTTTAGGCCTTGTATCTAAAAGCATACCTCTGATAGCTTTTTCCAAGTGAGCAATTGAATATAATTCCTCATAAATACAAGGAAATAAGGGATATTATTTTAATCATCTTTTATTTTTTATCTATTCGTGGCAGCGTAATAATAAACTCCGTCCCCTTGCCAAGGGCACTATTAAGGTTTATCTGTCCATTGTGCATAGTCACAATTTTTTTCACTAAGGATAAACCCAAACCATTGCCACCAAGTGAACGATCTCTTGATTTATCCACCTTAAAGAATCTCTCAAAGAGATGGATCTGGTCTATCTCTGAAATACCGATGCCGTTATCCGCGATGCTGCAGCATACCGCATTTTCGTTCTCGGTCAGTGTAACGCTGATATTTCCGGCCGTCGGGGTAAACTTAACGGCCGTTCTTCCTGTGCATTTAACGTCATGTAACCTCCCTAATCTGAGAGCCTTTATAAGTGCCAGTAAAAAGAACACACCTAACCGACCTATTTAAATCAATAAAATATCTTTATGATGGAGGAACACTAATGGAAACTGAATTCATTGAAATCCTAGGTGCTAGAGAAAACAATCTGAAAAATGTCAGTCTGAAAATACCCAAAAGAAAGCTAACAGTTTTCACTGGAGTTTCGGGTTCAGGAAAATCATCGATTGTTTTTGATACGATTGCACAAGAAGCAGGTAGAGAGTTAAATGAAACCTTCAGTAATTTTGTGCGAACCTTTCTGCCGAAGTATGGGCGACCAGACGTTGATTCGATTTCTAACTTATCAACAGCCATTGTGGTCGACCAAAAAAGACTTGGGGGGAATTCACGCTCTACACTGGGTACCATTACGGACATTAACTCCTTATTGCGCTTGCTTTTTTCCAGATTGGGTGAACCAAATATTGGCCTTTCTTTTAACTTCTCCTTCAATGACCCCCATGGCATGTGTCAAACCTGTGAAGGCATCGGACAGATCATGACCTTGGATATAGAAAAGGCCATAGATCGGGAAAAATCTTTAAACGATGGTGCAATCTTACTTCCGGGGTTCGGTGTAGGCACGTGGCAATGGAAAATGTATGCCAATCACGGCTTCTTCGACAACGACAAGAAGATTAAGGACTATACTAAAGAAGAGTATGATAAATTAGTTTACGCAAAACCCGAAAAAGTTTTGATCAGCATCATGGATGGCGAAATGAATTCCACCTATGAGGGACTTATGGAAAGGTTCACTCGCCAAAACATCAAAACAGATCGGGAAAAGTCCCAGGCTAATCAGAAAAAAATCGAAGCCTTTACCTCCATTCAAAAATGCAGTGATTGCAATGGAAAAAGGTATAACGAAACGGCCCTATCCTCGAAAATACTGGGATATAGCATTCATGATATGACCTCGATGCAAATTGATGAATTGGTTGAGGTATTAAAAAAAATTAATGCTAAAACATTTGCTCCAATTGCACAAAGCATCCTTGAACGGTTAGAGAACTTAATGAATATCGGACTGGATTATTTGAGCCTTACCAGAGAAACATCGACATTGTCGGGCGGAGAATCGCAGCGTGTCAAAATGGTGAAACATTTGTCAAGCAGTTTAACAGACCTTATGTATATTTTTGATGAACCAAGCATAGGGCTTCATTCCAGAGATGTTCATAGGCTAAATGACTTGCTCCTGAAAATCAGAGATAAGGGAAATACCGTCATCGTTGTAGAACATGACCCCGATGTTATAAAAATTGCCGACCATATTGTGGATGTAGGCCCGATGGCAGGCCCACAGGGTGGACATATCGTGTTTGAGGGCAGTTTTGACGATTTGAAACAGGCAGATACCTTGACAGGAAAGTTTCTAGGAAAAAAGCTTGATATCAACAAGAACCCACGGATAAGCAATGAATTTTACGAAACAAAGAAAAGTAGTCTTCACAATCTAAAAGATGTGAGCCTGCAAATACCTAAAGGTTTGTTTACAGTAGTCACGGGCGTCGCTGGTTCGGGTAAGAGTACCATAATCAATGAGGTTTTTATCAAAGAATATACTGAAGCAGTTGTGATTGACCAAAGCGCTGTAAGTGCTAACATTCGATCTAATTCAGCCACATATACCGGAATCATGGATTTGATTCGCCAGCTATTTGCAGATGAAAATAAGGTGAGCGCTGGCCTTTTCAGCTATAACTCCGAGGGTGGTTGCCCTAATTGTGGCGGAACGGGAGTTATCGAAACAGACCTCTCTTTTATGGATTCAATGAAAACCGTTTGCGAAGATTGCGGGGGAAAACGATATAAAAGGGACGTTTTAGGTTATCAATATAAGGGCAAAAATATTGTCGATGTTATGGAAATGAGCATTACAGAAGCCAATGAGTTTTTCGAGCATAAAGAGATTATGAAAAAACTGAAAAGCATCATTGATGTGGGACTTCACTATATGACCTTAGGGCAACCACTCAACACACTCTCAGGTGGCGAGTGCCAACGTTTGAAGCTTGCCAAAGAATTAAACAAAAAAGGCAACCTCTATATCATGGACGAGCCCACAACAGGGCTTCATATGTCGGACATTACAAATATTCTATCGATTATTGACAGGCTTGTAAAAAAAGGAAACACCGTAGTTGTCATTGAGCATAATCTTGATATTATCAGAAGCGCCGACTGGATTATCGACATGGGACCGGACGGCGGAAACCGAGGTGGCGAGATTCTTTATAGCGGGAATCTGATAGGGTTGAAGGAATGTAGAAGGTCTATAACTGGAAAATACATTTAAACTATGTAATTTAATTTTCATTTGAACCTGAACCCCAAAAAGCAGTAAACTAATAGCCACTCAAGCCTGAATTTAACGGAGAGAATATTAGACTAAAGGAGTTCATTAGCATGACAATTCAGAAGCACAACCCATTGTCACGTTACAGGTGACAGCCATTGACGCTGATACCGGAAAATATGATCGGGAATAGTCTGTATAACTCCGTTTTTTACCCCTCTGGCAGCGACTAATAAATACTCGGCAAATCCACCATTCAGATGAAATCCTAGAATCTGTACAGAATCACATAAGTTATCTTGACCCTTTACACAATAGTTGCAAGTACCACATGGTATCCCGGGAGATACCTGAACCCTGTCCCCTACAGAGACTTGATTGACACCTTGACCTATCGTAACCACAGTACCCGCAACCTCATGCCCTAGGATTCGTGGCATTTTTAAATCTCTTTGTCCCTGGGTTAAGCATTTCATATCTGTACGGCAAATTCCACAGGCCTTAGTCTTGATGAGGACTTCTCCCGGTCCACATGGGGGGGTATCCACATTAGTCAGAGTTAACTTTTCAAGGGCTTCCAGTAAAGCAGCTTTCATTTTAATCCTCCTTTAAATAAAAATAAAAATCCACACTACACATTAGCGTGGATTTTCCATCATCCTCACAGACCATTTTCTCTCGAAAAGGTCTCTCTTGTCTTAGGCAGGTCTCCTGACTTAGACTCATCGCCATAATGCCCCTTCCCCCAAAACTGGAGTGGTTCTTGACATTGGCTTACCTTTACAGTGGCGGGCCCGCCCGGGAGTCACACCCGGTTCCCTATTCTCCCTTTGACGGGGCACCTAAGACAAATTATTATTCATAATACTCTAAATTATATTCATAAAATGGATTGTGTCAAGGATATTATCCCAGTAACGGTAAGATCATTAGCTTGAAAACCAGGTCCTTTCTTGGCGACTAAGAAAGGACCTCATTGATACAATGATAAAATTGAGATAAAATTATGATAAACAAACGCAAGGAAGTGTTCAGTATGATTCAAATCAGACCTGTTTCAGATTTAAGAAATAAATTCCCTGAGATTGAAGAGATGGTCGTTAAGGAAGGTCAACCAGTATATTTAACTAAAAATGGTTATGGGACTGAATTGCCCATTATCTTTTGAGCCGTTTCAATCAATTAGAAAAAGAAAGTACCCTTATTATCGGATTTATGTTGATAATTTTACTGTTTATTATGTTGTGATAAAGGATCTAATGGAAGTTAGAAGGCTGCTATATAACAGTAGAGATGTAGGTGGAATTTTAAAATAAAATCTTACTCTGGCATTGAAGTACATTAGCGAAGCCATGTTTGATTTCATGCTCGACCGATTTCCAACCACAAAGAATATGCGGCAACCTACCTCAATGCTTGGATTTTATCGCTTTCCGTGTTACCATTACAGCTCGAGCTATGGCAATTTTTTCTCAAAGTAAAGCTCCGGTAAAACAATTCTAACCTCCCGCTCTGTGTTTTCTTTCTGCCAGTAGACAATGAATCTTATTTTGGCTGTT
>LOEW01000083.1 GCA_001516045.1 Desulfosporosinus sp. BRH_c37 | reverse complement strand
ACCAAGGTTAACATGCCATGCTGAAAGAAATCGATAGTCAATTCTTGATCTGCCTCAGTAAAAAACAGGCGTTTAGGTTTACCCGTTGTGCCAGAACTCTGTAACGTAACGATTCTGTTGACCTCATTTTGGGAAACACACAAGAAATCAAGAGGATTATTTCTTAAATCTTCGGGCGTGGTAAAGGGCAGTTTCAACAGGTCCTGAAAACTTGAGATCCTACAATCTAACCCTGAGTACAATTGCGAATAAAAGCGGCTTTTACTGGTTACCCAGTTAAGCATTTCCTGCAGTTTGTCCAACTGATAGTCCTCGATTTGCTGGCGGTTTAACACTCCTGAACTATCTCCGTTAATTTTGCGTTTTATCCAAGGCTCCAGCGAAGTGGTTTTAATATCCAAGTCCTATCTCTCCCTCCGATAAATTGAGTGCCCAAACTTATCAGTGAGGTTATAAGCACAAAAAGGAATTAACTTACCTTCTGGGCTTACCACATCATTTTTGTCCATTACCATTACTACCACGTGTCTACCTCTCTAACTTAAGGCACGTTCAAGAAATATGCCTAACTTACATCCTTTTTGGCGATCAGTTGAAAATATCCCATCTTCGCTTGCTTAATAGCAGCCTGGGCAAGGCTAGAATCAACTGAACCTGAGCATGACGAGGACTTAAGCCAGAACTCGTTCATTGAGCCATGAGTCATGATTAGGTCAACCATTAGTTGGGTTAATAGGTTTGTATGATCAGTCCAATTAACCATGTAGAACTCCTGTTCAAGAAGCATATTAATTAATTGCTCTTTTGGCAACGCTCTTCTGATACATGAGTCAAGATTAAGTTCCTGAAGAGCTTGGAGCCTATCAGAATTTCGAGCATATACATCATTAATGACCAACCAGCCACCTGGTTTGAGTACTCTGAAAATTTCCTTGAGAGCCTTGTCCAGATGCTCCATAACGGACAAGGCACACTCAGTAAATACCCCGTCCATGTGGTTAGCAGGGAAGGGTAGCTCTTCTCCCAGCCCTTGGATCAGATTTATGGCTGGATATTTCCTTCTCCCATACTCTAACAGCACCTCGGAAGGGTCTAAACCTATGGCCTGGAGATGATATTGAGAAACCAAACGTTCGACTGTTGCACCTCTGCCGCAGCCCACATCTAAGACTCTCGCGCCCGGGAGAAAGGCACAGCTTTTGACTCCCAGATCGGTTAAGACGAAGCCACCAGGTCTTAAAGTATCACCTGTGGCAAGGCGCAGAACGTCACTTTCATATAGTTTGAAAACATCGCTTTTCACCATTTATTCACTTCCAACTCTCCGACTTCCGGCTTCTGCCCTCTGGCCTCTAACTTCTGACCTCTGTATTAATCCTCGTCCTCTGACTCAAGTTCTTCTGAGTAAGCAGCTAAAATCTCTTGTACCTTACTAAAGGTCAGGGAAACAATATTGCCGCATTGCACAGGATACCCATTGCCCTCATCCAGGGAGTTATCTAAGATCCCATCACAATCGATACTGCCATGGGTGTTTTCAAACCACTCCAGCAAGTCATTAATCATAACGTTAATTTTGGCATGACCGAATTCTAGGGGAGTTCCCTTGCCAACGTTTAACCCAATTAAACATGCCCCCCCAGTAAGTGCACCACAGGTTTTTCCCGACCTTCCTATTCCACCACACAGGCCGTGCATTGCTTTAATTAAGTCGGGGTTTTCTTTTCCCTGTTCATCCATCCCAAGGATCAACATGATTTGGCTGCAGCAAAATCCCTGAGTCGCCAATTGAAACATGCGAAAGGCATCGACCGCCATCTTGCTCCCTCCTTACTTATCCTCAAGGCTTTGTTCCACTTCGAACATTTTGCCTAAAGCCAGTTCCTCATCAATTAACACTAGGCCACAGTTAAGGCATTTAAGTTCTTCCACCACGAAATCATTGCCCAAGTAGGAGGCCTTAACCGAACCACGCTGGAGTTCGCCCCCGCATTTCCCGCACTTCCAAAGGGTTGTCTGCGTCTGTTTTAGTGATTTATTCATGGCCTTCCTCCACAATTTCCATGCGGTGACTGTAAACATTAAGCACCACAAAGGCTTGCTCCTGGGGTTGATATTCAACCCAATAGGTCACCTTGACCGGGCGGAAATTCGCTAAACTATGACCATTGTCCGGATTGATAAACTTTCTTCCTGTTCGCTCTGCACGTTCGATGACCTGTTGAATATCTTCAATCAGGATACGTCGCTCTTCCATAATCTCTAGAACTCTTTCATTTAACTGAAGGTTGATGGTTCGATACGCCCCTTCCTTTTTCTGTGGAGCTTCTTTCCACAGCGAATGTAACAACCTTCTTTTAAGTTTTGCCCGATTCTCATGCCGATAGGAAAATCCAACACTAGGCCTGATGGCAGCCTCTTCAAGATTAGTTCCAAAAATCAGGTCTAATAAATGAAACGTGCGTTTACCTTTGGACGCAAAACTATCTCGGCACATGGCACAGTATGCTACATAGTCTGTTGTGCTTTCTGTGATTCGATCTTCAACAATCTTCTTCGCCAATTCCGGATTGGCAAAGGACGTCAATCCCCCAAAACCACAACACTTAGTTCGTTCTTTGCTGTAGGGCAATTCTTCAAGATCGTAGCCCAACCTAGTCAAAATGTGTCGGACGGCATCATGGATGACTGGTTCATGTCTCGTCGTACAAGCATCCTGTACAGCTAATTTGACCCCACTCACGCTGGAACTTTGAACAGGTAGATCTAAATCAGCCATTAACTCCCATAGTGAGACTAGCTCAGGAAACTTTTCTCGGAACATGCTGTGACAAGTGGAACAGGCTACGATAAGCTTTGGCTTGCCTAAGCTTTCCCATTCCGTAACCAAAACCTCCAAATTTTTTTGAAACAGGCCTTGATCACCAGCCCAGTCCGCTGGAGCACCACAACAACGTAACATTAGAGCTACTCCCCCGGAAAGCTTTTCTGTTAAATAAGTGTAAACCTTTTCAACATGTTCCGGAGACGAGCCACTTAATTGGCATCCGGGAAAGAAGACATACTTACTGGAATTGTGACCGGGTTGGTGTCTGGACAAGGCAAATTCTTCGCTGTTGTTAAAGGCCATATCACGCAGCGCAAAGTCGTGAGCTGAGGGGGGCATCTTCCCTTTGCTCACCATGCTTTCTCGTGTTGCTTTACAGGTCTCTCCAAGGTGCAATCCTTGAGGACAAACTTCTGCGCACAACCCACACAGACTACAGGAATTGATCATTTTATTCCCGTGGCGCATACCCATAACGATCGTATCATTATTATATATTTGTCTTAAATATCTTTTGGGATAATCACCATAATTATCCATAAATTTGCAAGCTTTTACGCATTCGAGACATTGACAATTCAGACACCTACCTGCCTCCTGAATAGCTTCTTCGGATGTGTACCCCTCAAGCTCGTCACTCATTTGCACCACAGGCAGAGGGGGAATCCCTTTGATATTGACGAATAGTTTAGTTTCATTGGGCCCTTCGCCTTCACGAGAGGCTGTTAAAGAAACGCCTTGCAAATATCTATCTATTGAAACTCCTGCCTTACGGCCATCAGCGACTGAATTAATGGGGGAATCATTATCTAAAAGTGCTCCGCTAAATGTCCCTGTGCTCATTGTAGAACAAGTGACCGGGTCGATCTCATTGTGTTCACCCAAAAGCTCACTAATTTCTTGAGATTGTTTAGCAAAGCCAAGATACACGACATTAAATTCTTCTTGAAGCTTGGCTAAAGTCTGACGGGTTATTGCCATATTCAAGTGTATTTTAACGTTAAGCCGATTTAATACGGACAGTTCCTCGACGATAACCTCTGGAGATAACTGGTGTTCCGGGAAATTCCACAGGTTTCCACCAAGGCGATCTGCTTTCTCAAACAGACTAACCTTATATCCTTTTTTAGCCAAGTCATAGGCTGCAGTCAAGCCTCTTAGTCCCGAACCAACGACCGCAACTGTCTGGCTTTTTGGAGGGACTATCCCTGCCTTAGCTATTTTTGCAGATTGGTTTTGTACACAAAACCTCTCGAGAGCTGAAATAGCGATGGCCGTTCCAACGTCTTTGCGTTTACAGACATCCTCACAGGGATGATCGCAAATCCGGCCAATAATTCCGGGAAAGGGTTGTTTTTTCTGCAGGGTTGCTAAGGCACTTTTCAAGTCCTGATTCTGAATATCCAGCATCAATTTCCGAGCATCTACATGGATTGGACAACCAGCTGTACAGGCTGGGGGATTTTCTTGGGTACACTTAGCTTCTAGTCTTTTTAGTTCGTCCTGCTCCATCAGCAAAACCCACTTCCTTAAGTTAATGCATGGGGTAAGAAAAATCTGACTTGCGCAAAGTCTAAGATTGAGGTAAAAATTTTTGTGATATTGAACTTAGCGCCACTTCCTTTACTCAAGAGTAAAAGTTGAGTGGCGCTCAGTCAGCGGTTCACGAATTATTGCTTACATGTTTATGATCTGTAAAGCAAACTTGAACTGATTATTATTTAGCTTTAAGTGCGGCCAATACTTTTTCGGGACGGGCGGGTAAGTGAGTAATCCGTGCTCCGCACGCATTATTAATGGCATTAATGATTGAAGCATGGGGGGAGGTCAGAGGCAATTCCCCTGAACCAGCTGCACCGAAAGGACCATGAGGTCTATAGGTTTCTACATAGATCAATTCAATATTGTCCGGGACATCTTTGACATAGGGAAGACCGCAACTGATTAAATCAATGTGTTTCTTGATGTCTTCAAAATCTTCACTCAGGGCTAGACCTAAGCCTTGAACTAATCCGCCATAAAGTTGCCCGTCGACAACCAGTTTGTTGGCAATTTTACCGACATCGGCTACCATAGTCATTTTGACAACTTCAGTTTTACCGGTCGTGATGTCGACTTCCACTTGAGACAAGAAGGCTCCATACATATAAACAGCAAAGGGATTTCCTTGTCCGGTCTCTACGTCGCACTCCTTAGCAGGAGCAGTCCAAGCACCTTGGAAAAATACCGGCAACTTCTCAGCAATCATCTCTTCATAAGTGCGGAAGGTCCCATCCGCCTTAATTACCCCCTTGATCAGCTCTTCGCAAGCAACCCGGGTGGCATTACCAACCAGTACTTGAGAACGACTTCCTCCGGCAGGTCCGCTGTTAGGAGTTCGGGCCATATCATTCATCACAAGTTTGATATTTTCCGGTTTAACCCCTAAAGGCCGTAAAGCCTCATGTGCGGTAGCTAAGGTCCCCATATCCGCTCCTTGACCATGATCCTCCCAAGAAGTATAAATTGTCACCCCCTTAGCAGTAAGCTCCGCATTGACCACAGAACTGTCTGCTCCATCTAGGCCTGACCCGTAGATACCGATGGACATACCAATGCCACGTTTTTTGTCAGGAGCTGAGGCTGGCTGCTTAACCCATTCCTGTGCTTTCGTGTAAGCAGGTTTTAGTTTATCCATGATTTCAACCATACAGTAAACATCTGGCTCACACCCGGTTGGCGTAGTATCACCAGGTCTGTAGACGTTTTTGTAACGCAGTTCAAAGGGATCCATACCAAGTTTTTCGGCCAGTTCATCCATTAAAACCTCGGACGAGAAGGTACTTTGCGGAGATCCATACCCCCGGAAAGCAGAACCCCAAGCGTGGTTTGTACACACTGTTCGTCCATTACCGCGAATATTGGGGATGTTGTAACCACAGCCAATGAACTGAGTGCCCCGCATGGTGAGCAAGTCACCGAATTCAGAATATGGACCATGATCGACGGTCCAATCAGATTCCATAGCCGTTAATTTACCCTCTTTAGTAGCCCCATATTTAAGATTAATAAAGAAAGGCGAACGTTTTCCGGTATAAGTGATTTGCTGATAATAGTCAAATTCAAGGTATACTGGTTTACCAGTAGCCACAGCCGCAACCCCTAATAAGGCTTCAATCGTTGGACTGAACTTATAGCCAAAGGTTCCTCCGGCGGGGTTTTGGACCAAAATCAGTTTGTCTGAATCAATCCCAATCCCTGCACAAATCATCGCCTGATGGAGATGGATGCCAATGCTCTTGGAATGGATAATCAATTTACCCTCTTCATCAAAGAAGGCAAAGCCCACGTCTGGCTCAATGGGCAGATGGGGTTGACGTCCAATATAGAAATCATCTTCAACAACAACGTCTGCATCTTTCATTAATGGTGCAGTATCTTCACCCTTGACCAACTTGGTCTCAAAATAAACATTAGGTGTCCCTGGATGAATTTCAATAGCGTCATCAGCCATAGCGGCAGGAGCACTCATGTATTCGGGGAGTAATTCGAGTTCTACCTTTACTTTATCGACGGCAGCCTGAGCATGGACAGCAGTATCGGCTGCCACAATAGCTATGGCATCCCCAAATTGGAACACTTTTTTGTCGCAGAGGATCGGACGGTCCCAGCCATCCCCTTTATTCGTCGGGAAAGTAATTAAGCCAGTGATTTGATTTTTACCCACAACATCTTTATGGGTGATAACTTTATAGACACCGGGCATCTTTTCAGCCTCAGAGGTATCAATAGAAAGAATATTGGCATGAGAAACCTTGGCCTGAACCAGTTTAAGTTGCAGAGTTTCACAAGGCATTTTGAGGCCTGCATCAGCTCCAAATTCCCAAGTCCCGGTAACCTTAGCCAATGCGGACGGACGAATGTATTCGGTGCCCCAAATTCGACCATCTGCGGGCAGTTTGCACCATAATTGATCAGTTGTAACCTCTCCCCGCATCAACTTAGCCGCTTCCATAACAGAGTCAACTAAAGGTTTATACCCCGTGCAGCGACAGGCATTTCTGTGTTTTTGAAACCAATCCCGGACATCTTCTCGCGTAGGATTTATATTTTCCTCTAATAGTTGTTTGGCAGAAACAATGAAGCCTGGACTACAAAAACCACATTGAGCCGCTCCATGGATCATCCAAGCGAGCTGTAAGGGATGTAAGTGTTCCTTAGTGCCTACTCCTTCAATCGTAGTAATGACCGCATCATCGGCAACCCGTTTCATTTTTGTAACACAGGAGCGAATGACTTTTCCATCCACAATCACGGAACACGCGCCGCATTGAGCTTTTCCACATCCTATTTTAGTTCCGGTCATGTGCAGTTGTCCCCGCAACACATTGGCTAGGGTAACTTCCCCGTCGACAAGTAATGTTTGAGCGACACCGTTAATTACGACATTTTTTTTAAGCAATGTTTTTCTCTCCTTTTTGTAAATTCATTCTCAACAAGGTTACTGCATGAGTTCTCCAATTATCTTGTGTTACAAATTCTCTGACCATTTCCATTTTGTTTAGCTAAGTATTAGGTCATAGTAAAGCAAATTTTTCCACCCATCCATGTAGTGAACAATTAACAAATTTGTTCCTCCTATCCTTTTTTGTGTTTTTGCGAGTAATGCTTTGCTTCCGGTTTTTATTGTTCCCAGTTTTGAATTGTTTAATTTAGTTTGGGTTGGCTTGTTTTACTTTGCTTGGCTGATAATATATGCAATATTCGCGCCAACAATTCGGATAACTTTGATATTTTCAGTTTTGCTCAATTTCCTCACTCCAATAGCATTTCTCTTTAGGTGAAACTTTCTAAATTTTTAAAAAATATTTTCTAAAGTATAATTATTCATACCTTGACCTCGTGTAAAGAATACGGTACCATGCAAGTAGGGCAGCTTGTTTTCCCACTAGTCTGTCCATGGACCTCTAAAAGTTTCAATCCCACGCCAGGTGTGTTTATAATTGAACACGCCTTCATGATGTATTGGAGGCTATCGCTATGGAAAAAATTAAAGTTCAAGATGCTGTTGGTGCAATACTAATTCATGACATGACACAAATTATCCCCGGTGTTGTTAAAGGCCCCCGGTTTCGCAAGGGACATGTCATTCAGGCAGAAGATATTCCCATTCTCCTGAGCATGGGGAAAGAACATATTTTTGTCTGGGATCAAACCCCCGGCCTGATTCATGAAAATGAAGCGGCAGAGCGACTCGCCCAAGCAGTATCCGGTTCAGGTCTAGTCCTTGACGAGCCCAAAGAAGGAAAGGTCACCCTCACTGCTGCCCATGACGGCATTCTTTATGTTTCGGCGGACGGCGTTTTAGCCTTGAATAACTTGGAATATATCATCCTCGCCACGCTTCATAGTCATATCCCTGTCAAAAAGGGAGATAAAATCGCCGGAACACGTGTCGTTCCACTGATGATTGATGAGAAAGTGGTCCTCGAAGCCGAACGTATTGTCCGAACATTTTCAACACCTATTCTGGAAGTGCGCCCTCTCAAGCCCTTGAAGATTGGAATCATAACTACGGGAAGTGAAGTCTATCATGGACGGATCCAAGATAAATTTGGTCCCGTACTTCGCGCAAAAGTTGAAAGTTGGGGATCAGTTGTCCTAGAGCAAACCTTGTCTGGCGATGATGTGTCGCTAATTCAAAGCAGTATTCGAGATCATCTAAGTAAAGGGGTAGAAATGGTCTTGGTCAGTGGAGGCATGTCCGTTGATCCCGATGATGTCACCCCTGCTGCGATTAAAGAAATGGGAGCAGAACTCATCACTTACGGTGCCCCTGTTTTACCAGGAGCGATGTTTTTACTGGCCTACCTTGGAGATGTTCCAATTATGGGGTTACCCGGATGCGTCATGTATTCAAAAACAACAGCCTTTGATTTATTTGCACCACGTTTACTTACAGGTGAACGACTGACGCGCCATGATATTATCAAACACGGTGTTGGAGGTCTTTGTCTGGAATGCCCGGTTTGCACGTATCCACGTTGTTCTTTTGGGAAATAAGAGTCAGTTTATTAGCCCGTTCGCACACGTTCCAGCGCTATTCGTTTGGGGATTCCGCTAAACCGCAAAACCTCTGGGTTTTCTGCATGTGAACCGTTGCGGTTCTTAACGCTGCATCCCCTGCACTCATTGACGCGCTTCCTCTCTCCGTGCTCTCTAAGCTAAGAAACTTCCTCTGGCTTGGGTCGCCGAGGCTGGAACGCTGGTAACTTTCAGGGGGAGCTGTTTGCGTCTTTGACGCAAAAGCGCACTTGTGAGCATGCAAGTTTTGGGAACGGTTCTTAACTTGCGTTTTTGTCGGGAAAGAAACTGAGTGCGCGCACAATGGACGAACCTGAGACCCTAGTTTATATTTAATTTCCATATACATTGTCATTTGTCATTAAACCTAATATTAAAAGCGCCTTCCCAAATGATGTGACGGGTTCCGTTTTGAGGTGCAAAAGGGTTAAATGGCAATAGAAATGACGTGTGAAATGGCAACATTTTTCGCACGTCATTTTTTCTTATATCTCAAGGCTGGAAGGTATATGCCTTGTGAATTGGCAGGTAAATAACTGGACTTTTTTATATATGGCAATGATTATGTATAGTGTCAAATAATGAGTCAAATCGCATGTCAATTTGTGGTCATAAGAGGGAATTTAAAGTGGTTTATATTAAGCCAAGATCGAAGCATGGAAGCAAGGGAACATGGAAAATCTCAAAAGCAGTCGTGACCTTCTATTCTTTACACAGGGTATAGCGAAGACGAAATCGAAAACAAAGTTTTACTCGATTTGTGAAATCACCCGGATTTCATCAAATGGAATGAATATATAACCACCTCCTTGATTTTGGGCATGAAAAAACCCGCCGTTATAGACGGGTCGGGATAGGTATTATGCTAATTAACTACATTAGTTCAAATCTAAAAACCTAAACGTTCTCCAACAAGTATTACTTGAATTCGGCCTTTAGTCATGACATACCAGTAATTACAAGCCAGTTGCATGCACCTTCAGCTACTTTAGAAAGTTCATCAAAAGAAGAGTAGTCCCGCTAACAGACGGAGATAATACGATTTTACAGCTCCCTCTCCAATAAACAAAAATCACAGTAGTTAGCGCTCAGATTCCCAGGGGGATCGGCAGGGTTCAGTTGGTTCGCAAATAATCTGCCTCGGGAACCCAATAAATTCTTCTCTATATCCTCGCTGACATCAGCATAAATGAGTCCCTGGGCCCCAAGGAAACAGCAAGAAATAGCAGACAATGCCTGCCCATATTGCAATGAAGCAACCACATCTTGATTGGTTAAATACTTTGTAAAACTAGGATGCTTATTGACTAAACTATAGAGAATACCGGTTGTACACCAATCTCCAGCACCACAAGAATCCACAAAATGGGGCACAGGCTGGACGTCCAGATGCTTCCACAAAGACATGGTATTGTCCCGCTTTCGATAGCTGTACGCCAATCCCTCCTTTCCCATGGTACGGACGATAAGCACAGTAGCACCATTAGTTGACTGATTTCTTATCATGTCGGCTAATGTCATTGATACTTTGTCCGCTGAAAATTTTACGATATGGGAATCGATCGCATTGGTTAGTAAACTTTTAACATTTCTAGAGCTATTCGGCTCATAAACAGTCCACGCTCCCTTGTCTTTATACAGGTTTCTCAGCAGAACAATTCCTTTTGATGTCCTATCTGAGTAGAACACATTGAAATCACTTAGTTCCAGAGAACAAACGCTCTTATCATCGAAGGAACTTAGCCTAGGCAATTCACGACCACACTGTGGGCAGACCATTGAAAAATGGTGGGCCTTTTGCTGGCCATTTGAGAACTCCTCAATTATTCTTGGAGTGACTGAGTTTCCATGCTTAACTTCAATCTTTTGAACGCCCAATCTTTCAAAATTACAGTTTAATATTTTAGCGGCTTCATCCTTATATCGACCAGTGAGAACTGCGTTCTTCCATCCCAAAAATGACAGTCCTGAAGCAACATTGCCGCAACTTCCCCCATTATAGTATTGTACCTTGCCATCCATATTGATAATATCTAGGCAAACCAAACCTGCACCAAGCAAGCGGAGCGCGGGTCTTTCACCAACCATCATTTTCACGACCTCCATTACATGTCCCTCATTCTAATTGCATCTTCTCAGCAATTAGAATCTTTAGCATCTACCTAAATATCCCATAACCATTAATAAAAACCACTTACGGCTTAGCAATAAGGTTCACCTGACACCCATACTTCAAATAGTTCCCATTCTACATCCAGCAGTTGATTATTACTTTCTTCGTCTAGACTATATCCTTGGGCCCCTACAAAAGCAACCGCCATATCGCGCTCTTTTGCCGCGATTAAAGCACCGATGGACAATAACTTGCTTGACATGGCCGATATAATATTACGGCAACCTTCAAGAGGTTTCAATGCCTCTTCATAATGCATGGCTGCATTGCATATTTGACGGTATACATCAAAAGGATTTTGTTCATCTGCAAAGATAATATTGCGTGATTCAACCTCATGTCGTTCAAAAAATTCATGATATTGTACAATAAGATCATCACCACGTCTGGGATTTCGGGCTGGAAATGGAATCACCGGACAAATCTCAATTTCCTTATTTTTTACACTGATTTCAAGCAACTTATAGACAATATCAAGCTGTTCCTGTTTCCCTTCCCCTAAAATAGGAAACCAAATAATTGGGGTATCTGCGTTGCCTTCCAATTCCATACCACCGGAAAAAGAAAACATATAACTGGCATTTTCATCAAGCTCTTGAGCACGGATTCTAATATCCCGGATGAATTCCTCGGCTACAATCACATGCAAATTTTTACCCAAGCCTTTATGAACCATATTTTGTATCAGGTTATCAATTTGCTTTATCAAAGGAAAATATATATTTCTGGGCATGGCACTGATATCTACAACAACGTCAGTATAAGGCAATAATAGATTCTCATCAGTAAATAATACTGCCGCCTTTCTTCCTCCTACCCGTCTTGTATCTTTCAGCATCGCTAAATCTTCTTCTATCAAATCACATCGATCTTCCAATAGCTTTTTTAGCTTACAGTAATTGTCCTCGACCTCATGAAGATATGCCCGCGAAGGAGAGAATTCTCCTTCCTGAATATTTATCATCATGCAGGTTAATTTCAATCTCTCCTTAAACCCTAAAATCTTCTCTATTCCGCAGTTCATCCTGGAGTCAAAACCTTTTCCTAAGATGAATAAGATGTTTCTATCTCCAGCATGTAAATAAGATTGCCAAAACTGATCAAATCCATCTCCACTTTGCAAAAAATTATGGGGCCACCATCTTAGAGAATCCTTTCCAGTCATAAATCCACCATCCCTTTAAGGGATTCCTGCTTTGCCGGAGGTGCTGGAGTCCTCTTAAGCCATAAATTTAGAGTCTCTATGCTTTGCTCTTTCCAGCCTCCATAGTCTAAAGGAAGTTTAAAATGTACACAAAGTAAGCGATTTAAATATAAAACAAGCCACTCTTTTCCTTTGCATTGCTGATTAGAGCGAGATTCAAATAAATTGTTTGCAGTGGCTTCACGAAGAGCATTGGCTAGTTCTCTATATTGGGGGTTCTTCACCAGAAAAGCTTTATTCGATAACCGTTGCCGGTCAGATTCGAGAATAGCAAAACCCGTCACCCCTGGAGCATAAGGAGCGGTAAGCTCATATGTTCTTGCCTGTGCAAAATAACCAAAATTTCCGATCAGCCGTTTAACGGCTAACCCGGAGGCTATTCTCTGAGACACTTGCTCAAAACGGTCTTTTGCCGCGTTTTTAATAATAGACTCCTGGCGTCCGATTGAAAGATGGGGTTCTTTTCGTCTCAAAGTCTTTGTGGCCAACATTTCTTCAAAAATATTGCCGTTTATGCTTAAAAACTGTTCAATATTTCCTGACGATAATTGTTTTAGAGTAGCTAAACCATAGTAATAAGAAATGTTGAATTCCTCCGCCACAAATAACTTTGCAGCTTTTTGGACATCCGAGCTATCCATCTTATTTAACTCCTCAGGAGGTAAAGCATAATCAGGAAACAACGTATGGTCCCTTTTCATTTTACGACGAATTACAATTTCCAAAGCGCGATATCGAATGGCCCTCTCATAAGAACTTTCTGGGGAACTACGTTTGATCTCATCAATCCATGGTTCAAAACGTCTCTGACTATCTACTAGTTTTTGAACTCTTATAGACAACTCTTCCACCGCATCTCTGCAACGTTTCTCATCATCTTTATCCAGCTTTTCAGCCAATAGGGGCGAGAACGATACTGCCTCAATTGCATTAGAAGCTGCTACCCGTCGGTCTGCGATATATCCCAATCCTCTTTGAAAAGAACCTTTTTGATCTGAAGCCCATTTCTCCACTTCATATAAACTATATTCTCTCCCTTTGGTTGAAGCGGTAATTAAAGCTCCGTGCATGTTTAAAGCCTCATATCGTTCAGCAACCCAACATGCCGTAGGATACACTGCTTCCAATGCTTTGAGAAGTATGCCCCTCTGCCGGGGTGCCAGATCATGGACATCATCAAGCATAAAAAGGAATCTATGCTCTAATCGTTCTCCTCTACATACAACTGATCCGGGTGCAAGAACTTGCCACAAAAGCAAATTGGACATCCCAAAAAAATCATCAATTATACCACCGTTTACACTATCAATAATCTTAATTATTTTGAGCTCAATCTCTCTGCCCTTCTCAAGCATAGCCTGTCCATTCCCATCAGGAAAAAGTTCCTTCATACGGGGATTATCATAACATTGGGGGCTTAAATGAATTAAAGGCAGATCCTTAGGATATTCCAAGTCATTTGAAACGCAAACAGCTTTCAGCACTCCAAACAATGCTCTTACATTGAGCAGGGAAAAGAACAAACTATCTTTGATCATATCATCAACATTTAGATCTTCAATTTGGGATAAAGAGGCGGTACACCGAAGATAGACTCCAAGGACAGCTAGACCTTCAGGCTTAAATACCCCTAAGCGGTTCACCATTTCAAAGAGTTCTTTATAAGTATCGTTCGTTGAATTTTTTTGAATAGCCATTAGACTTTCTACCGTGAAAATTTTCAGCAGGGAAGTTTTCCCTCCCCCTGGAGCAGACCGAATAATCTGCAGCCTGTTCCAAAGGACATCTACCTTCTCTTCAAAAATTTGGACCATATGGTAGCCGAATAAAAAATGGAAGGTGGATCCAATCCCTACCTGTTCATTCTTTAAAAGCCGAAACGGATTTCGCATCTCCATTTAATCCCCCCTTATGGCGCGAAGCTCTGGGGAATAACCCCTTAAACTTCCCATAGCTCCATAATAAAAACAATGAGTCATTCGGAGTATTGTGGTTTAACACTAAAGGAAGCCCGCACCCCGCAAAACCTAACTTAACGTCATCTGTCCCGCCCTTTCTCAGATGATCATCCATAATATTCTCGTCATAGTAATTATCAATAAGGTCCCTCATGCTGTCATCAAGCGGTTGACTTCCAAAAACGCTGTTCTCTTTCAACGTCAAAACCGCCTTAATCTCCCAATTAGATATCTTATCCCCTAAACCTTCCTTCGTTAATAGCCTAGAAATGGCTTGTTCCAAATGCAGTTTGGCTTTTTCCGTTATTACATAAATCACAGGATATACTTTGATCTCATTTTTATCAATTATATTTAAATCGGATAATCTCCCTTGGACGAGTTTATGTATTTTTTCTAATTTACCACTATAGTTATCGCCCTTAGGCATTAGCATGGAAAGCCCACTGGCTGAAAAATCATCCAGCAAAAACAACAACTTAAACGTTGCTTCCCCATCAGAAATCTCTGATTCGTCCTTATTTTTTATTTGTGCAAGAGCTTTTTTTAAATTCCTCTTTAAATCACAGGCTTTCTCTTTAGAAAGATCATAATAAGGCAATATCTGTTCATTGCTTAACCCCATATTATTCGTTCTTCGAAACCGATCAATCCGCGCTCCATCACTCAACCCTAAAAACAAGGAGCGGGCATTCAGCTCTTGATACTCATCTGACTTGGATAACTGATAAGTTTTCCATGGAGGAATGCCTAGATTCTTGGATGCCATTTCCAACAATTTGGTCCGAATAATTGAAGGATAAGCTAGATCCACCAAATGATTCATTTCAAAACCGGAAAAGAAGATCAATCTATTTCGAATAAATCCATAAGCAATTTTACGCTCCTCGATGGATTGAAATTGGTTCAGCCAGCATGCCAAACTCTCAATAAATTTCATACCGGGAGTAAATTGATGGTATTCATCATATTTAAGACTAGCCAAGGCGACCAATATGGGGCGCTCTTTTTTCAATTCCTCATCTGTCCACTCAAGTACAGTTCCAAGCAATCTCTCTGCAAGCTTATTTCTCACTTCAACTCCCCCTTTTAAACAAGCCCATCAATAATCAAAGATTTTAATGCCTAATTTAAAACCACCATCTACCTGTTCAATTGCTTTAAGCAATCTCAGCATCCCCTGCTCTCCTCTCAACCTTTCATCTTTGCCTAACCAAAAACACGCATTGGATACTGGTCTGGATTTGCCAACACTCACCGAAGGTTTCCAGCCTAAAAGGTCTTCATCATTTCCACCCAACTGGCCCTGATCACCAATACCCAAAATATTTTGTTTTGGAAAGATATTCATCTTTTCCAAAACATTTAATTTATTTGCCCAATAGGGTAAAATATCCAACGAATGTCCAGACTGCCCCAATTTCATAAACTTTGTTCCCTGTCCAAAGGCTCTTGATAGTTCCTGTTCAATAAAAGCACTTTGATTTTTATTGATCCCTTCCACTGTGATTTGAGTTTGCCTGATTGTTAATTCTGCTCGAGGTATTCCGCTGCATATTTCCTTAACTTTAAAAGCAATTGATTGTAAAGAAGACCATTCCGGCTCTAGTTTCTCATCTAAGTTTTCATCTAGTCTTATAATCTGCGTTCCATTATATAATCCTACAATGATTTGCGGCCAAAATTCCCGAGATATAGAGTTTCTTAGCAATTCTAAAGCCGATTTGCCTCGCCCTGTGGCAAAAGCCAGCAACAAGCCTTCGTGTAAAAGGCGGTTCATTTCAATCCCTATATCTCTACCAATACCAGAAAATCTGTTTTCCGTTTCCAATAACGTACCATCTATGTCTGAAACAATCCCGCCAAACGTCATTTCAAAGGCCGGATATTGAGTTCTTTTATCCCTTGCGGTTTTTGAGAGATCACCCCCAGCTGTGTCCTTCGGGCTTAAACGCAGGGAATGGAGCTTTCTCCCCCATTCAGGAACCACAGGCCTGCCGGGATCAAGAGCTTTCACCTTAGCCAACTCAGAAAAAATCAGGATTGAATGCGTTAAGCAATAAACAGCTCCATACAATCCTTCATACGGAGCGCAAATATAGTAAGGGGTAATAAACTCCGGCAATGCCTTAATAAACCTCTTCAAAAAAGGCTTTGACTGCGGGGTTCCAAACAAAACCACAAAGCAATCTCTATAGGTTTCCAGCCAAATAAAGCGACCATGAGCAAAATTCCGCGGATCAGTCAAGAAACAAGGACTCACTCCCGACTCAGCCAAACGCGTTTCTAGATCATGGCCCGCAGGAATCCCCCACTCAGAGGAAATAATTTGAATGGCTTGACCATGATTCAATTCCTTAATGAATGCAATATTATCTTGATGGTCTTTGAACGCAGTAGCCACCGGCGAATCTTCCACTTTCCTTTGCCCGAATAGACTCCGTTCAACCTGCCCAACAACACTGGCCATAGCTACAATGGAGTTCACTGCCAAAAAACCGTCCTTGGGGGTAGTGACTTTTGGGTATATGACAACAGACTGGTCAGGCTTAGATTTAGCAAGCCTTATCAAAGCCGAATTGGCAGTAACAGTAAAAACTACAATTTTGCAGCCTTTTAGAGCTGCCGATTTGAACACCTGTAAAATATCATGATTTTTACCACTAGCAGAAAAAAGAAAAACAATATCAGGAACCCTATCAAATTGGTTAAATTCATATGGTGTCATCGTTTTTGCCATACCAAGATGATTATCTTCAAATATAAGCTGCCATAATTTAGCTATAGCTATTGAACCACCAGAACCAATACAATAAGCGCAACCTGAAAAAAGCTCAGCATTAACTGGCGGATTTATGATAATTTCATGAGACTGGATATCATTCCATGTTGACTCCAGTTCTTGTATCTCCTCAAAATATGAGCGTTTAGCCATTATTTCAATCCCTCACCTAATTAATTGGATATCTTCTATATTTAGTTATTCTACAAGAATCTGCCAAATCCTTTATAAACCTCAAGGACCATGGCAAAATTCAATTCGCCATGGTCCTTGGAATTCCGGACGCACGATAAAAAGGGGCTGTGTTTTGCCTAATTCAAATGCGTACTTTGGACGTTTTTGTACCATCTAATCTCTTAATTTGTAGGGGCAATTCATGAATTGCCCCTACAAATATGCAAGTCAAAAACCGCCTCCAACTTGCACCGTCGTTCCACCTACCAGTGATCGGGATAGAAAGCAGGCGCGCGCACTTCTTTGAATAAGCCACGTTTCCTGCAGCACCCTGCGATCCCGGACAGTCGAATTTCCCAAGTCCGGTTCTGACCTTGGGTGTATCCATTTCGCCTTCCTATATATCCCTGGGTTTAAATGCTGGCACTCATATTCGCCCATCGGTTTTCTAGTTTGCTCAAAGGTTAGCCTTCGTTTAAGAGATACGTTATCAGTCTCGATGTACTGCGCTTCTCTGAGGCCTCCAAGTGCCCAGAGGTCCTTTGCTTCAACTAGGTGTTACCTAGTTGAAAGTACAATTTACTTGTACTTAAGAAGGCTTTACCCTTCTCTCATCGCTACTACTACCTCATGCGCCAATCCTAAATCCTCTCACTTATTTCGGTTGTCCCTATAAAATGAGTCTTTGCTGGTTGTTGCCACCCAGCTGGAAGTAGGACCTTCCCTCCTTATCTCTGTGAATCCTTCCAAACAGAAGTGATTCGTTACCTCCTCACGCATTGGATAAGCTAGTAACCCGAATCCGGTCAATTGGTGACAGGAGACTTTCGCTCCATTAGATTCTCACCCTTGACGGCTGCTCCACCCAAGCCAGAGGAAGACAAGCGGAAGTTTCTTAGCTTAGGGAGCACGGAGAGAGGAATTGCGTCAATGAGCGCAGACGATAAGGCGTAAAGAAACGCATTGGTCTCACATGCAGAAAGCCCAGAGGTTATGCGTTTTAGCCGAAGCGACAAGCGAATAGCAATGGAACGTGTGCGACCGTGCTAAGACACTTCCTCTCGAACGTGTTAGAACGGGTCAAGACACTTCCTCAGTAAAATACTCCTGTATCTCGGACATCATACCCGCCAAGAGCCAGAACGTCCTCCTGAAACGCTTTGCTTTGAATGACCTCAATCATGGCCTTCATGCGGGATTCCTCAAGAAATTCTTTTGGTATTGCCAGATCATAGCGCTCTTCTCCAACGAGAATATAATCCAGTCCTAGGGCTTCTGCGGCACTTTGAATACCCAGTCCTACATCAGCTGCTCCCGAAGCAACTGCTACGGCAACCGCTAAGTGGGTAAATTCCTCCCGCTCATACCCTAAAATTTGATCTTTGGTTAGGCCTTGCTTCTGGAGAAGGTAATCAAAAAGCACCCGCGTACCTGACCCACCTTGACGATTTATAAATCGAATGCCTGGCTTGACTAAATCCGTTAGAGTATTAATATTATGTGGATTTCCTTTCGGTACAATAAGGACTTGGGTTCTATAAACTAAGTTCATCAGGGCGACTTCTCGCCCCGGCAAAAACCGTTGCAAATAGGAGTGATTGTACTCCCCAGTATCTGGGTCGAGCAAGTGGATGCCTGCGAAATGGGCTTCCCCTTTACGTAGTGACAGAATTCCAGCAAGGCTCCCTACATGAGCTGAGGCAATGCCTCCCTGGCCACCCCTGGCCTTCATATGGCTACTTAAAACATCCAAAGTCAGATCATGGGACCCTATGCAGACGAGGGTTTCTTCTAACTCCGCAACGGGTCGTAAAAGCTCAATGGGTACCGTCTCTCCCTCATGAAACCCTTCCTGTAAGCGTGGAACACTCAGCATCCCATCGGCTCGCACCAAACTCATCGTCACGCCTGCACCCCTACTCAAAGGAGCGGCAACCCAACGTTCTCCGACTTTTCCTACTTTAACCCGCACAAACTCTTCACTGCCTAACGAGGAAAAGACTTTCTTGCTAATTACTGCTTGCAGCGTAGCCTGTGAGTCTTTACTTAAACCCTGCAAATGTTTAACCCAAGGCTCCAAGAACAAATGTGCTGTCAAATAGGAGGATACCGGATAACCAGGACAGCCAAAGGTGGGCTTTCCTTGAACTTCTCCTAAGACCACCGGTTTACCGGGCTTGATTGCTACTCCGTGCAGATAAAGAGTCCCATGCTTCTGAACCAATTGAGACGTATAGTCATCTCGACCTTGTGAGGATCCAGCGATGATGACCAGAATATCCTGGGACGCCGCCATCATAAGCATTGCTTCTTCTAACCGCTCTGGTTGATCCGGGATTATCGGCCAAATCGTCGCAGCTCCACCCCATTCTTCCACTAAGGACGCCAGGACAGTGGAATTACTGTCCACAATATCACCCACCTGAAGAGTCGCCTCCGGTGGACGGATTTCATCGCCCGTCGGCATGATTCCCACCCGTGGCTTAGCTCGAACTTCTACCTCCAAAACCCCAGCCGCCAATAGCGCACCCTGATCTTGGGGACGTATACGATGATGAATAGGGAGAAGCACTTCTCCTTCAACAATATCCTCCCCTACGGGCCGAACATGATTCCAAGGTACGATCGGAGCCTGAAGTAAGATTCCACCCTCACCCAATTCCAAAACGTCTTCGAGCATAACGACGGCGTCCATCCCCTCAGGGATAGGGTCCCCAGTATCAACTTGAATCGCTTGAACTCCGAGTTCTAACCAACGAGGCTCCCGTTCTGAAATCCCGTGAGTATCCTTAGCTCGAATAGCATATCCATCCATCGCCGAAGCCGCGAAATGAGGAGAACTTCTTTTGGCGCGAACGATCGCCCCTGTGATTCTATGTAGTGCTAAACGTACATCCACAGACTCATTTTTCGGCACACAGCGCTCAGCGAGTTTGTCCATCATCAAGGCCAGACCTTCTTGCCAAGCCGTGTTTTCTAAATATATTTGGCGTTCCATGATTTCCTAATGCCTCCCATTTCCAAGCAGTCTATTATTTTATCTTAACAGCCGAAAAGATGCCTCTTTTCCGGCTTCAATGCCCTCTGTATCTAAGCGAATGTGCACTATAGCGTCTGCCAATACCATTGTCCGAATTAAGCCGGATTTCCCTCGAATTGGCTCGAGAAGCCATCCTTCCCCGTTTGATATAAGCCGAACACGCACGAACTCCTCTCGACCACTTCCTGAATACAAGTTTTGGGTTAGCTTACCCTTGGGAAGAGGGTCAACCTGGGGATGTAATACAGACCCATCCAACCACGGACGGACGATTGCGTCAAAAACGACCATTGCTGATGCAGGGTGCCCGGGAAGCCCAAAAATCAGTTTGCCATCCACGACCCCACCAATTGTAGGTTTACCAGGTCTAAGTGCTAAACCATGAAAAAGCAGTCCCGGCTCTCCTAGCTCGCCAATTAGCTGAGCGGACAGGTCACGAGTCCCTACTGAGCTTCCGCCAGAGAGTAGAACTATATCATTTTCCTTTAACATTCGTGTAAGCATTGTACGGAGTTCTTCAAGGTCATCTTTTACAATACCATAATGCTTAGCCTCAGCACCATTCGCCAGGGCCTGTCCAAGCAGGGTATAGCCATTAATATCCCTTGACTGACCAGGTAAAGGGGTTTGATCTGGGGGAATAATTTCATCCCCTGTGGAAAGAATCCCAACTCGAAAACGGGGCAATACCGGGACCTTTATTAGCCCAAGCGATGCCAGGAGCCCCATTTCTTGAGCTCTGATTCGTGTAAATTGGGCAAGAATTACTTCCCCTATTTTTAAATCTTCCCCAATGTCGATAAGATTTTCCCCAGGTGCTACAGCCTTCGTTACACCATAGAGTTCCTCCCCGAAATGTTCGAGATGTTCAATCATTACGACAGCATCGGCTCCCTCAGGAAGCATTCCCCCTGTGGGCATTAGTATACCTGTCCCCTGCTTCAATACTTCCGTCGGAGCTTCACCCATCCGTACTTCCCCATAACATTGAACCAACGCAGGCATACTTTCACTGGCTCCAAACGTATCTGTAGCCCGAACGGCCATCCCATCCATTGTAGATTTGCGAAAATGTGGTATAGCACAACTTGCCGGGATATCCTGAATAAGAATACGTCCCAGTGAATCAGCCAAAGAAATCTTTTCGACGCGCTGATAAAATGAGAGAACATAGGGTTTTAATGAATCAATCGCCTCAGCCAACGTTTTGACCTTAAATAATTCACTACTTTTTCCCATGTCCCATCCCACCTTTCATGATCAATTTTGATATTAGGCACATTCAAGAAAATAACCAGTCAGTATGCCAGTCTATTT
>LOEW01000082.1 GCA_001516045.1 Desulfosporosinus sp. BRH_c37 | reverse complement strand
CTCATATCGGCGTCCTTGACTTTAGATTTATTCAGAGCACCCCGTTAATTAACTTCATGGGACGTTTAGGTGTGCTGTTTCTCCTGTTTTCCCTAGGGTTGGAGTTTTCTGTTAGACGTCTTCTGACTGCAGGGCCATCCATAATTAGAACCGGGACAATTTATATGGTTATTAACATGGCGATAGCTATTCTATTCCCTTTACTGCTGGGTTGGCCGATTAAGGAAATACTTGTTGTGGCAGGTATTATGACTATTTCTTCCAGTGCAATCGTGGCGAAAGTAATTGTTGATTTAAAAAGGGCGGCGAATGATGAAACTGAGATCATTTTGGGTTTGATGATGTTTCAAGATGTCTTCGTGGCTATTTATTTTTCTGTGGTTTCCGGCCTGGTTCTTGCCGGTTCCACTTCCATTTCAGAGATAATATTAAGCGCACTAATAGCCCTTTCATTTATCGGTGGTTTTCTATTTTTAGGGCATAAGTTGGTTCCAAAACTAGACCGTTGGTTGGATATTCCTTCCGACGAAACTTTTATGCTTGTAATCTTTGCTATTTTAGTTTTGGTAGCAGGTTTTTCTGAAACTCTGCACATTGCTGAAGCCATCGGAGCTTTACTAATTGGTCTGGTACTGGCAGAAACAGAACATTCCGAACGCATAGAGCATCTAATTGTTTCCTTTAGAGATTTCTTTGGTGCCCTTTTCTTCTTTAGTTTTGGTCTAAGCATTGATCCTTTTGGCTTGGGTGGGGCAGTTTGTCCTGCCCTAGCTGCTGTCCTTTTAACTCTTTTAGGCAATATTGTGTCGGGTGTTTGGGCCGGGAGGAAAGCAAGCCTCTCCTACAGAGCTTCACTGAATATTGGTCTGACTATTATTTCGCGGGGTGAATTTTCTATTATTTTAGCCACTCTTGCGAAAGCAGGCGGATTAATGACTTCATTACAACCGTTTGCCGCCTTGTATGTTCTCATACTCGCCATACTAGGGCCGCTTTTGACGAAGGAATCACGTTGGGTCTATAACCGATTAAGGCCATTGCTGAGATGGCCTAAGCTTCCGGATAAGAGAAAGTTAAGGAATTAAAAAGAGGTCAATGAATAATTCATTGGCCTCTTAATATCGTAGTTTTTAACTATAACCTATTAACCAAAAATGAATGAAGGTATATTCTTTCCGTGTGATGCTGATCCCTATTTAGTAATTGACAATAAGCCATGATTAGATTTGTATAATCTAATTCCTCCGTTATATGGCTTAGAAGTCTTACTGAGTCATCTCCTGGTATTAAAACTTCCATGTTTAGTGGGAGTATGAGTTGATAAACTCCACTATTTGCATAAACTAATTATACCAAAAAGGCGGGTCTTCGGACTCGTCTTTTTGCTTTTTTATAAAAGAAAAAGGGTTTATTGGTATACCTCTTACCATTTATTTCATGCACAAAGGTTGTCCTGTTGTTTCTCAATTATCATTAAATTAAGCTGGCCAATAATTAAAACTTTTCTTATATTTTCTACCAGGAACCCAAGATATTTCTAAATTTCTGGGTAATATAATCTATGTCTATTAACAAGTTCTATGTACACACCTTTGGAAAGGATTGAGAATGACTAGATGATTTTTTCTATAAACTTTGTTAGAACGTGCAAAACCTTTGACTGGCTGAGGGAACACTTTCTAAGGATCTGTACAATTGCTATTGTCTTGCTCTCTTTTTGTTCTTCAAAGCGTTCCGACCAATATTCCTATCTTTTGGTAGCCGCAGCCTTTTGGGGAGTGCAACGTAATAGTTTGCCGATTTCTTGGAAACGCTTCTTATGGACAGGTATTCCCTTAGTTTTATTTCCGATATTACTGTGGAGATATTTCCCACCACTTTGGAATGAAGTTGTCTATTGGCAGCTGGGTACGAGCGCCCACCTCTTGAATTTAGAAACCCTATTTCGAGCAATACCGGGTAATGACGGTCGGATATTTAGAGTAATCCAGACCCCTTGGTTGACAAGCTATTTTCGTTGGATTTATGCTAATGGCTTTGCCTTGCCCGTACTTATACCCATTTACCGTTCCTTTTTTGCCAAGGATTCTCTAAGTATGATCCGTTATAGTTTATCTGCTCATATCTTACAATTTATAATAATCTTTCCCTTCTATTTAACAATTACAGTTAGAGAAGTCTGGTATGTTCTAGGCCATCCCGACGGAATGGCCCGTCAACTTACGAACTCTGATGCAGCTGTTGTTGTCGTCAATTGCTTTCCTTCTATGCATACTTCTGTAGCGTTTGCCATGTTTTTACTCGCTTGGAGAGAAAGGGACAGACTATTTCGCTGGGTCTGGACGATTTACTGTCTTTCGATCATCTATTCAACTTTATATCTAGAAATCCATTGGATAACTGATGTGATCGCGGGAATCCTTTTGGCCCTAACTGCAGTTACTCTTGGCGACTGGATTATTAGCACATTCACAGTGAAGAGAAAATCTCTAGAGCACAGCCCAAATTATCAGAAAAACCCTAAATACTCATAAAAGACTATGGGTATAGATCATATTAAGGACTTTACCTATATGTAAATAATTTCGTCAACCGCAGGAATCTTCGCCTTCTCTGTCGAATTATACATTATTATTTAAAAGTAGAGGAAAATAATAATGTGGGGATTAGGTAAACGGGATTTTGTTTTGTTCTTGTTGGCCAGCGCTGCTTTAGGGATTACTCAAAGTATCGATATGTCTTTTTTCAATAACTTTCTTAATGACAGTTATCACGTGACCATAACCCAGAGAACATTCCTAGAGATTCCTCGAGAATTTCCGGGGTTTGCAGTTGTCTTTGTGACAGGCCTTTTATTTGCCTTTGGAGATATACGAACGGCTGCCGTGGCGAACCTGCTGGGCGGACTAGGGGCTCTTGGTCTGGCTTTCTGGTCACCCGAATACCTGCCGATGATAGGCTGGCTTACAGTTTACAGCATGGGTCAGCATTTGTTTATGCCCATGTCTAATAGTATTGGTATGAATTTAGCAGCGGATGGACGTATGGGTAAGCGGTTAGGACAGATCAACTCCGTGAACACTGCGGTCTTTCTAGTGACTAGTCTAATAACCGCTTTCCTATTTAAGTTTATAAAAATTGATTATCACTTAGCCTTCTCTTTTTCGGCTGCGGCCTTCTTCCTGGCGGCCGTGCTCATTCTAAATATGACCCCTCACTCTGGAAAGAGAATCGGAAAACGCTTTATTTTGCGCAAGGAATATAACGTCTTCTATGGACTGAATATCCTTTTTGGCGCTAGAAAACAGATCTTTATTACGTTTGGGCCGTGGGTACTCATTAAAATATTTGGGCAAGGTGTAGCTACTTTTGCCATTTTAAGCTTCATTATCGCTGGTCTCGGGATCCTTTTTAAACCCTTGATCGGTTACCTAATTGACAGTGTCGGAGAGAGATTTATTCTGGCAGGAGAAGCGGTGTCTTTAATCTTCATCTGCCTGGGCTATGCCTTTACTGAAGGTCTACTAGCAAATTTTGGTCTTGGGAGAATTGCTCTCTATGTCATCTGTGCTCTATTCGTTCTGGATCAAATTCTCGCCTCAGTGAGTATGGCCAGAGCAACTTATCTTAGGAAAATAGCTTTAAACACCGAGGATGTTTCTCCGACTCTGTCCATGGGAATGACGCTTGATCACATGGTCTCCATGTTTGTGCCGTGGTTGGGCGGGTTCGTCTGGACTGTTTTGGGCTATGAATATGTATTTATCTGTGGAGCAGCTATTGCTACACTTAATTTGCTTTTGACCACTAGGATGAAGTCAAACCGATTTGCTGACTAATCAAGCAATAGATCACTGGCCTAGGAAATTAGCGCTCTACAACTTCTAAAATAGAATGAATTAAGACACCAACCATGCGGCGGTGTCTTAATTCATTCTGTTAATTTTTTGACTTAACTAAGCGCGGCAAATCCCAGAATTCCTTCTTGAGCGGGACTTCATAGGTGATCTTGGTAAATTGATCTTTATCATACGTTTGGCCCCTTAAAAGATCAACTAGAAAACGCTCCCCAGTGGTCTTGTTTTCAATAACGACCATACGACTAGGATTACTTTGCGGTCTTTCCAAAATTTAATCTCCTTATCTTTAATAAATTTTTATAATGCTTATTATTTTTCGCCTTGTCATTAGTATTCTAGAAATTTGAATAGAATTCCTTCTATAATTATATATCATTTCCAATCTGGAGATAATATAAAACAAGTAGTTTCTCAGAAAGCAGGGGCATATATGGAAGGTTCTTGGGTATCTCTGTTACCCTTTCTAGTTGTTATTCCGATTGCAGTCCTATCCAAGCAAGTTCAGCCAGGCTTGTTCATGGGGTTAATTTTAGGGAGTTACCTTTTGCAACCAGATCTCTTTGGCGGGATTAAAAAAGTAATCTCCTACTTGGTCGACAACTTGGTGAAAACCAACAATATCCGTATCATTATCTTCCTCTATGTTTTTGCTGGACTGATTAGTTTAACAAAAATGACTGGAGGAATTAAAGGGTTTGTTAATCTTGTGGGACGTAAAGTAAAAACAGAACGGGCTGCTATGCTGCTCATTTGGTTTTCTACAATCGGGACCTTCAATAATCCCAATTTCCGAATCGTGACCATTGCACCTATAATGAAACTCTTAAAACAGAGATTACCGATTTCTGTGCATAAACTAGGTTTTGTAATTGAAGTAACCTCAAACCCCGTGGTTGTGCTTGTGCCAGTAGCGACTGCTTTTGTAGGATACATGGTATCCTTAACGGGAACAGCTTTGAAATTGGTTGGCATAAATGAAAGTCCCTATAGTGTTTATCTTAAAAGTATTCCCTGTAATTTTTTCTCTCTTGTCATTATAGGGATCGGATTATATTATAGCTTCTTTCACGAATTTACCAGCGATGCCAAAGACCGTGGAACTGAAGACCTTAGAGCTCAACAGGAGGAAGAAGAACTACAGAAGTGTCTTCAGGCCTATGAAAGGGAAACTCCAAGCAAGCCCGGGAACCTCCTTTTGCCCCTTAGCATTGTCTTAGCAGGGACTCTGTTTTTAAGTTGGTGGGATGGACATACCCAGGCAAGTAGCTTTTTCGATGCCTTTATTAAAGCCGATGCCTTAGGCGTCATGTTAGAAGCCCTATTTATTACGTTAATTCTATCCCTTTTCTTTTTTCTCATTCAGGGCTTTAGGATTGGAGAATTAGTTGATCACTTTATTAAAGGAGGCAATGAATTAGTCTCCGTCATCCTCATGCTGGCATTGGTATGGGCCTTATCAGCTGTCTCTGAGGATTTGGGATTCTCAAACTATATTGCCTCTCATTTGATTGGTTGGATCCCCCCAGAGTTTATTGCGCCGGTAGTTTTTATATTAGGAAGTATGCTAGCGTATTTTATTGGGTCCTCATGGGGGACTTGGGGCTTGTTAATGCCTTTAGGGGTAACCCTCGCTCATCAGACCGGATCTAGTATTCCATTAGTCATCGGGGCTGTGTTTGCCAGTGGTACGTTTGGAGCCTTTGCCTCCCCTTTGAGTGATAATACTGTAACTCTTTGTGCGATCCTTGATCTACCAGCGATAGACTATGCTCGCTCAAAGTTGAAACCGTCGTTAATCGCAGCTGGGATAACAACTGTTCTCTATGGGGTAGCCTCACTGTTGATCTAGTCCGGTAACTTAGCAAGAGCTTTCTTATTGCAGACAACTACCAAAATATCCTTTTCATCAATGACTGCGTTTGCCCCTGGCGCAATTACAATCTGATTTCCACTTTTTTTGATTGCCACCACATTAATTCCATAAACTGCCCTTAAATTTAACTCTCCAAGTGTTTTATTAACAAATCGGGAAG
Organism: Desulfosporosinus sp. BRH_c37; assembly: GCA_001516045.1. Lineage (GTDB taxonomy): Bacteria > Bacillota > Desulfitobacteriia > Desulfitobacteriales > Desulfitobacteriaceae > Desulfosporosinus. Next base: position 20,994 of record LOEW01000082.1, on the reverse strand, counting down.
CCGCGATAATCTCAAAAATGCTGAAATCTAGTGACAATTCAATAAAATCCATGACGTTTGTTCGAATCAAGTTATTGGCTAGACGAACTCCCATATCTTGTTCAGGGTAAATAATCTTATCGGCACCAATTTTCTCCAATACTTTCCCATGCAGAACGGATTGGGCTTTAGTAACAACATAGGGAATTCCTATTTCTTTGAGCATTAAGGTGATCAGTATATTTGCTTCGAGATCATCCCCGATCGCTACTATGGCTACATCAAAGTTCCGCACCCCTAAAGCCCGCAGCGAATCCTCATCTCGCGCATCGGCCTGTACCGCTTGGGTTACATCCTGCTTTATGACCTGAACTACATGTTCATTCTTATCCATCGCTAAGACATCATGGCCTAATGCGCTAAGGGTTTTGGCGACACTTGTTCCGAATCGACCTAATCCAATCACCACAAATTGTTTGCGCACAAAATTCTCCTCCTAACCAATCATGATTCGTTCCTCTGGATATTTAATGTGAGCTGCTTGATTACTTTTTTTCTGGGAAAGTACAAATGCCAAGGTTAACGGCCCCACACGCCCAATAAACATTGTTAAAATAATTGCCATTTTACCAACAATGGAAAGAGTGGGCGTGAGTCCTAATGAAAGACCCACTGTGCCAAAGGCGGACGTTACTTCGAAAAGCACTGTCAATAAATCTACCTTTTCAGTAAGTGAAATAATCGATATGATTAAAAAAATTAAAAAAGCGGCTGAAGTCGTAATTGCCAAAGCTTTTTGAATAACATCCTTAGGTATGGTCCGTCCCTCCAAGACAACATGAGGATCACTACGATAGGTGCTTAAAACCGATAAAACGATCGCTATAAACGTCGTCGTTTTAATCCCTCCGCCCGTTCCTCCGGGGGAAGCTCCAATAAACATAAACACAATCATAGAGAGTAACGTGGTGTCATACATACTCGCTAGATCAATGGTGTTAAATCCTGCCGTCCGAGGAGAAACCGATTGAAAGAAGGCTGCCAGAACCTTTGTCCCTATAGGGAGTGGCCCCAGGGTCTTTGGATTTGAAAATTCCATGATCAAGATAAACGCTGCCCCTAATAAGATTAGAACTCCAGAAACTTTTAAGACAATTTTCGTGTGAAGTCTAAACTTTTTCCGGTATGCTAGTAAATCCGCCAAAACAAGAAAGCCCAATCCCCCGCAAATAATCAGAAGCATAATGGTAATATTGATGATGGGATCTCCGACGAAAGCAGTAAGACTAGAAAAATTACCCATGAGATCAAAACCCGCGTTATTAAACGCTGAAACAGAATGAAAGACCCCATAATAAAGTGCTTTACTCCAACCAAATTCAGAATACCAGCGTAAGGTTAGAATAAGGGCACCAATCGCTTCAATAGCAAAAGAAATCTGGAGAACAGACTTTGTTAGTCGAACTATTCCTTCGACCGAAACCTGGTTTAACGCCTCTTGCAATAATAATCGTTCCTTAAGAGTTATTCTTTTTCTTAAAATCATAGCAAACAAGGTAGCAAAGGTCATAAAACCGAGCCCACCCACTTGAATCAACAAAAGAATTACCCATTGTCCAAAGAGAGTAAAGGTCGTTGCTGTATCCACAACTACTAGCCCTGTAACACAAACTGCCGAAGTTGATGTAAAGGTGGCATTCAAAAAAGGTAAGCCCAATCCATCCTGAGTCGCTTGAGGTAGGGTCAGTAATAACGCCCCTAACATAATGACTAAAGCAAATCCAAAAACCAAAACTCGAGATGGTGTCATCATTTTCCCTAATGTATTCAAATCTCCTTTGCCTCCACAAATTTATTTAAGCAGAGGGAAAACTTAATCAATCTATCCAAAAGGCCATTAATTTATTATTCCCAGAACTGCCTAATTTACTTAAAGACCTGTCATTGTAATCAGCAATATGGTTAATTAAGAGGATCAATTGATAATATCATTTCGCGTGAGGAAATACTATTCAACTACTTCGGAACTGCCCAAAAATGTTTATATTTGTAGATGTTAACAACTAAACATAGTAGAATACTATTAAGAGAGGTGGTCATCATAGTAATGAGTATTTTAACGGGTATCATACCTTTAGTTCTTATAGTTCTTATAGTTCTTATAGTTTTGATCATCGCGAGTGTCATTGGAGTCAAAAAAGGACGCGAAGAATCTTTGGAAAGGGGTAACGAAATGATTAAAACTGTCTATGTATACTTGATTCTATTTGCTACGTTAATGATGACGATCGGCGGAACCGTCGCTGCTTTTATGGCTGTAGCTGACATTGTTTCTCCTTCTCCTTATTATCAGAGTTTTGAACAATATAGAATGCAGCCCCAATATAAAGGTGAGCTGGCTCCTTCGACTCCCATAACGCCAGCCCAAACTCTAAGTGATGCGGAGCTAAAGAGCCGGTATGATCAACTGGCTAATGACGAAAGATCCAATAATAAACAAAGAGCCCTTAATAGCCTGGTAAAGAGCTTTGGTTGGATCATCGTTCCCCTCCCCATATTTATCTACTTTCAAAGAAGGATGAATAAGCAACCTGTTTAGTGAATAACATTCTTCCCGTTGGAATCAATTCGACGGGATTTTTTTTTATTTTGTTGACGTATAATACACTTATGGACACGTCTAAAGGTTGTAAAGGGCGGTGATGAGTATTTGCAAGATGACGAATTGATCAAAAGCATCCTCAAAGGAAATGGCGAGCGGTATGACGATATCGTGGAGCGCTATCAGGCAGGGTTATACAGAACCGCCTTTTACTATACCCAAAATGTTGAAGATGCCCGGGACATTACCCAAGAAGTTCTCATCAAGGCCTACAATAGCCTCGCAGGCTTCAAACAAGATTCCACTTTTTCCACTTGGCTCTACCGAATTGCTGTCAACCATTGCATTGATTGGTGTAGAAGAAAAAAACCTCTTCTTGAGGAAAGTACTTGTTTTGATAATCTCCGCGATGAAGAGGGGAGCCCCGAAGATCTATTCCTTAGACAAGAAATTGCGTCTGAAGTACACGCTGCTGTCGCTAGCCTACCGACGATCTACAGCACCATCCTCATTCTGTATTATTTTGAAGATTTCAATCCTCAACAGATCGCAGACATAATGGATACTCCCAAGAGAACGGTCGAAACTCGCTTGTTCCGAGCACGTAAAATGCTAAGAGCCAAACTATATCCTGCATCGTCTGGAGGTGATCGCCATGACTTGTTATCGAAGCCAAGACAAATGGCACAGCTTCGTTAAAAAAAGTTTAAATGAAGAAGAACTGAAAGGTATGGCCAACCATCTAATTCATTGCCCTGAATGCCGGGCTATTGTTTCAGTCATCCAAGAAACTGCTGATAGCTTAGCAAAGAGTCGGGTAATCCTCAGCCCCCCTGCTGTGATCAAGATTAATGTGATGCTGGCTATCGATAAAAACAAGTATAAGAGAATCAGTTCTTCCCACCTTTTCGAATTAAAAAACTGGGGATTTAGCATGGTGGCAGGGGGACTCTTCCTTTTAGCCCTCAACTTAGCCTCATGGGCTCCTAATTTTGAGAGTGGTCAAGTGGCAGAATTAAATAACCAAATTGGCAAGCAAATTGCGCTGCCCTTCGATAAAATAAGTCAAGCAGCCTACGCGGCAATTGTACAGCTTGAAACTATAACAACAACTCCACAAAAAAAAACAAGTAAGTAGAAGGAGGCAAACCCATGAATTGCAAATATCATTCTGCTCAAGAAGCCCAGTCCATTTGTGAGAAATGCAAACAGCCGATTTGTCCGGATTGTACGATCAAGGTAGACGACCAAACTGTCTGCAGCCACTGTATTCAAGAAAATCTCTTTTCAGAACAGCCCGTCCTTCTTAAGAGATCGTCTTTAGAAAAATTTTTATTCTTTTGTTTCAGCCTTATCCCTGGTGCCGCGCACATGCATATGGGTCTTTTCCGCCGCGGCTTGCAGTTAATGATCATCACCTTTGGTGGAATATCATTAATCAGTTTTATCGGTTTGGATTTTTTGATTCCTTTAGTGTTAATTCCCGCCTGGTTTTTTAGCTTCTTTGAAAGCTATCATTTAAGAAGGCAACTGGATAAAGGCCAAGTAATAAACGATCAGGATCTCTTCGACCGCCAACTATTCGATTATACCCCACTGTTAAAAAACCGCCGTTTAGTCGGGTCCACCATTATCGTTATTGGTATTTTCAGTCTTATGCATGAAATGGAGCGTTATTCATTTTTTGTTCGCTTATTCAGAGAATGGAATTATTATTACATGATTAGGGGCAGTTTAATACCTCTCTGTTTGATCCTAGGCGGTATTTACCTAATTGCAAAGGCGAAACAACCTACCAAAGTAATATCAGACATCTCTGAAAATCAATAACTTGTAAAGGGGCTTTAATAAAACTTGTCTTTTTCAGCTTTTAAAGCCCCTTTGTATTCGAGAATTCACATATCTAATCTGGGATTATTCCCCAACAATAACAATAATCAGTGGTAAATTTTGAGTAATTGTCTGTTGAATACTTCTACTATAACGACAAATAATACATAACGGAGGTGCTTTTAATGTTTGAAGATAAGGTTTTGACATGTAGGGATTGTGGGCAAGAATTTGTTTTCTCAGCGTCGGAACAGGAGTTTTTTGCTTCAAAGGGGTTTACTAACGAGCCTGGACGCTGCCCTGAATGTCGCGCTGCTAAGAAGGCCCAAAATCGACCTTCTGGAGGGTATAATAATAACCGCCAAGAACGGGAAATGTTTCCGGCCACCTGCGCTAATTGCGGAAAGGAAACGACTGTACCTTTCCGACCATCCGGTGAAAAGCCTGTGTATTGCCGGGAATGCTTCCAACCCCCTCCACGCAACAATTGGTAGACTTCCTTAAAAAACCTCCCGGTATAAAAACCCGGGAGTTTTTTGTTCTAGTCAGACTTCCATGCCGCTGCGCAGCACTACTGAGGAATGGAAAAGTGAGCCGTGGTAGCTATAAATTAAATAACGCCACATATTCTCCATAGCCCTCGTTTTCCAAATTCTCAAGAGGAATAAAACGCAGTGCAGCGGAATTGATGCAATAGCGTAAACCTGTGGATGTGGGCCCGTCGTTAAAAACATGTCCTAGATGGGCTCCTGTGTTAGTGCTTATAACTTCGGTCCGAAGCATGAAATGGCTCATATCCTTCCTTTCCAGAACCACGTCTGGCTGAATGGGTTTGGAGAAGCTAGGCCACCCACATCCGGCATCGAATTTATCTTGGGAACTGAAAAGAGGCTTACCCGAAATTACATCGACGTAAACGCCCATTTTTTTATTATCCCAGTATTCATTCTTAAAGGCCGGTTCGGTACCTTTATTTTGGGTCACCTCATATTGAAGCTCAGTCAATTTCGGCTTCAGAAGATCCTTTTCTTTACTCCAGTGCTCTTTTAGAAAAGCATCCCTACCTGACCCTTGACGGTAGACTCCGTATCTTAATGGGTTCTTGCGATGATAGTCTTGATGATATTCTTCTGCAGGATAGAACGTTGTGGCTGGAAGGATTTCCGTGACGATAGGTTCTTTAAATCTTCCGCTTTCTTCAAGAGCCTTTTTGGACTCTAAAGCCTCGCGGTGCTGGTCCTGATTATGGTAAAATATTGCCGTTTGATAGGGCTGCCCCCGATCGAAAAACTGCCCCTCAGAGTTGGTCGGGTCAATCTGCTGCCAGTAAATTCCCAGCAGTTTCTCATACGTAAATATCACAGGATTAAACGTAATCTGTACGGCCTCATAATGCCCCGTCACCTTAGAACAGACGTCCTCATAGGTTGGATTAACCAAAGTTCCCCCAGTATAACCAGACACAACTTTGATAATACCCGGTATTTCCTCAAAAGGTTTTACCATGCACCAGAAACAACCTCCAGCAAAGGTAGCAAGTTGGGCTTCTATACTATCCATAGTTTCTCATCCATTCCCTTTCCAATATGATAGCTTACCGTACTAATATGCCATATTAGCACCCTTTTGATTAATATTAACTATAGCTTTGTTGATTTTTTTTGCATTATACAATCGCCCTCTTGCCATTTCACGACACATTCTTGTTCATCTACCATGATGATTATCCGACTTTCCCACAAGAGCTCTTACAATTCGAAGCCTTTTAAAGAGCTGTGATAATTTTGGTACTCATTGGACATAGCTATTTATTAAGGACATTCCTGCCCAGGAAAATATTTATTGGGGACATTCCTGCCCAGTAAAACAGCTATATCCTTTAATCTTCAGCAGGTGTGTTCCCTATCCTTTTGTAGGTGGTGCCTTTATGTGGAAAAAAGTTCTGTTAACATTAATTTTATTCTTCCTTGTTAGTTACGCATTGTTCCAAATAGGTTACATTGCTACCTCCCCGCCTTCCTTCTGTGCAAGGTGCCATGAAGTAAAGCCCTATGTTACGTCTTGGCAAAAATCTCCTCATAAAGATGTTACTTGTTTGGACTGTCATCAACCAAGGGGAGAATTGGGGAAATTCCACTCAAAATCTCGTGGGCTTAACTACCTACTCCAACACATGACCGGAAACTATACAGTACTAACAAAAGCAATTGTCTTTGAAGGAAATTGTATCGCCTGTCATTTAGGAGATATGAAAAATCACAAGGATGCAACTCCACTAACTAATTCCTCAAAAATTAATCATTACGAATCGATTCAGGCTAATGAATCATGCTTAACATGTCATAGAAATACCGGACACGAAACAGATATTTTGCTCAATGAAGACTTTAGGAAGATATGGTAATACCCTCTCTTGCTTGAGTTATGGCTATCAAATAAACGTTTTGACACTATCATTTCTGCCAAACCTATAGGCAGCAACTAGGAAAAACGTTAAGGCAAAGGCTGCTATGATCAAAATGTTGATCATAATCTGGTCGAAACTCCCTCCCATCTGAAGCTTCTGAATCGCCCCAATGGTCCATTTTTGGGGGAGGAAATCAGCGATCTGCTGTAGAGACTTAGGCATTATCTCAATCGGCCAGAAACATCCTGCCAGCATACAAGTCGGCGTAATAAACAAGTTCTGCAGCGTACCGGCTTGTTTGGAATCGTCGGAGAAGGCGACGATTAATACCCCTAGTCCAATGGCCACAAGTCCGAAAAGAACTAATATCATAAACATCTCTACTACCGGTACATGCGTTTGGATCTTAAAAACCTTGATCATCATAAATAGAGCTAAAGAAATTTGTAGCATCACAAGTAGCAAGTTAGCCAGTACATTCCCAAAAATATAGGTCTTGGCACTGACAGGTGCAGAGCATATCCGGTAATACGTTCTGTTTCTTTTTTCTCTCAGGATCATCTCCGCTGTATTTCCAGCTCCCAGCATCATAAACATGATCAAAAAGCCAATCATCTGGGTAGTCATCCCTTTGTCCTTGGTCTGATCCTGCACCTTGTTTATTTGCAAGGAGAACTTAGCTTGTTTTATATTATTATAAATCTTTTCGAAAGTATTTTTATTTTCTCCGGATGCTTCACTAATATCCTGCAAATTCCTCAAATAAATATTGGTATAACTTTGTATCCAGGCTGTCGCTGCCTCTCCCTTGATGGAGAATATTTCTACCGGCTTGATGTTTCCGTTATAAATCGCCTCGGCAAAACCCACAGGAATGACTAAGACACAATCTACCTTACCAGAGGAAATCTGACGTTCTTTCTCCCCTTCAGTCACGGCAGTTACTTTCATAGTTTCTTGTTGACTTATTGATTGAACAAAATCTCCCACTAAGGCACTTTGATCATTATCAATGACCCCGATACGGACAGACGTTGATCCTAAATTACTGTAAACACCGATAGAAACTAGCATACCAATGATTGGCAGAATGAAAAATATGATGATATTTCCCTTCTTACGCAAAAGGACCTTGAGCGTATTAAGGGTCAGCAACCAAGCGTTTCTCAATTAGATCGCCTCCTTTCTAAAAGTAAAGGACGCTATACCAACAAAGATGGACGCGAGACAAAGATTGATAATAATTGCTTGGGCTACTGAACTATAATCGTTACTATAAATCACCGCAAAGATAGCCTTGTTGACCCATCTTACAGGGGAAAAGTTAGAGACGAGCAACATGGTTTTTCCTAGACCTTCAAGCGGTATATAGCTTCCACCAAAGAAGGCCATTAAGGGGATTAGAAAGTTAAGAATTGCCATCTCGTTTCTGACCACAAAGCCCACTCCAATCCCCAGACTTACAGCCATTATAATCTCCGAAGCCAACAAGAGGGAAATAATCCCGAGCTGATTACCCCAATACGCCTTAAGTAAAAATCTACTAATCAATATTACGACTAAAACTTGCAACGAAGTAATGACGAGAGCCCCCAGTATTTTGCCCATTAATACTTCGTACTTCTTGACCGGAGCGCTCAACAGTCTATTCATCGTTTTTGCTGTCTTCTCGTCATTGATGGCATGGGCTCCGGTCATGGACGAATACAAGATGATGAGGGTTAACATAGTAACAGCGTAATAATCTAAAGCCTTGGGTTGTCTCAGCTCTCCCAGTGTCGAAAGTTTAACGAAATTAGGATTGCTTTGATCATTCATAATTGTGCCTACTGCTAGTGGATTCACTAGGGCTATTTGGGATATAGCTTTATACCGTTGAAGAAAAGTTCCCAAGACTCCTTCCACGAGCTGGGCTTTTAGCTCATCCTCGTCATTTTCATAGATTTCTAGCCCATTTTCATCTACACTTATAAAACATGTATAGTTTCCGTTTTCGACACGATCAACGGCTTCTGGCACACTCTGCGCTTCGGTAAATTTAAATCCCATCTCTCCACCCTTTGTGATAAAACCTTTAAAAGCCTGGGCTAAGGATCCGTTACTTGGACTAGTATAGATAATATCGATATTTTTAAACTCCGAGGCTTGGTCGATAAACCCTGAAAGGGCAGTTCCCAATATCAAGATCAATATTATAGGAAACAAAACCATCAAAACCATTGCTTTTACGTTGCGAAGGTTCTGAATTATTTCCTTGCCAAACACACGAATTAAAGTAATCATTTTGTTGTCTCCTCCCCCAGCCTAATCCCTTAGTTTTCTCCCCGTCAGTGTGAGAAAAACACTCTCTAAGTTCGGCGTTTTACTTTCAATGCTCTTAATAGCTACAAGATTTTCAATAAAATAAAGAATGACTTTATCAAGATTATTGATATCTGCTGAGCTATTAACCTTGATGAGGTTATTATCTATCTCAACATTCGTTACTCCCTTAATCGCTTTCAATTGGTCCGCGCTAAGCCTGTTCGTTGAATCAACTGTGATCCAGATGCTGTTTGTGTTTGTAACAATCCCCTTCAGCTCTTCGTTCGTACCCTCGGCAATGACCTTTCCATGGTCAACAATGGCGATCCTTGAGCAAATTTCCTCGACTTCCTCCATATAGTGACTGGTATAAATGATCGTGCTGCCCAGCTCGTTTAACTTTCTTACCGAATGAAGGATATGATTTCTGGACTGTGGATCAATTCCTACTGTTGGCTCATCCATGATGATCAGCTTCGGTCTGTGGGCGATGGCACAGGCTATATTTAGGCGTCTTTTCATACCTCCCGAAAAATCGCCGGGACGACTTTTAGCCTTATCTGCCAAGCCAACAAATTCTAACGCTTCCTCAACTTGGTCCTTTAATGATCTCCCCCGCAGCCCGTAAAGTCCCGCAAAAAAATTGATATTTTCATAAGCCGTGAGGTCATCATAAATGGCAATGTCTTGTGGCACAATTCCGATATTTTTCTTGGCAAAAAACGGATCCTTTTTAATATCCCTACCCAGAATTTCCACCTTACCCCGATCCATGGCTAACAAGCCACAAATTATATTAATAATTGTGCTTTTCCCGGCACCATTGGGGCCCAAAAGTCCAAATATCTCCCCTTCTTCGATTTCGAGATTAATATTGTCCACTGCTACATTGTCACCAAATTTCTTAACAAGTTCTTCGATTTTGATTATTTTCATTGGAAACCACTCTCCCCTTTTTAACTAAGCATAGTATACAAAAAGTGGTGACCTTATCTAAGTACATAAGGTCACCACTTTAGTATGACTAAAGTCATATTTTTCCACCGTTAGCATATCCCCCTACCTTCGTTATTGCCTTTTCTGCATACTAAAAATCAAACGCTGTGCTTAACTCAATTACGAGATCTGGGAAAATCGATACTTCTACATTATCAGTCTCCGTATACAGTTCAGGTCTTCCATATCTGTTATTGTCCTGAAGTGTGAATACACTGACAAGTTTTATATCTGGCTCTACAATCCAATATTCTTTCACACCAGCCTTTTCAAATTTATTAAACTTATAAAGCTTATCATTTCTTGCAGTTGATGGTGAGGTTATCTCAACTATGAGTGATGGTACCCCAAAATAGCCTGTTTTTCTAAGCTTACCCTCTTCACAAACTACAACAATATCGGGTTGGGAGATGATATTTGAAATTTCTTCATCGCTTTCATCAAGTTCAGGAATACAAAGGCCAAATGGAGCAGCAAATACTCTACATGGTTTACCTTTAAAATAATCGTTGAACTGTGATGCTAATTGAATACTAACTGCCTGATGTTGCCATGTTGGAGCTGATTGCATATAGGGTATCCCATTAATAATTTCCCATCGTTCATCACTTGGGAATTTTAAATAGTCAGCATATGTGTATTTCTTATCTTCTTTTGATAACGGCATATGTTATTTCCTCCTTACGCTCGTATTATACCAAATATTTACATGCAATGCACTTCTTTCTATACTATATAACACCAGCTTTGGTACATCTAAGAAAGTGATAACATCATTCTTTATATTTTCCCGCCGTTGAGATAGTATATCGCCACCTGCGTCCTATGTTCCAGGCCAGTCTTATTAAGAATCGAAGTTATATAGTTTTTAGCCGTACCTTCCGAGATGAAAAGTTGTTTTGCTATCTCCCGATTAAGATTAACCAGTTTTCCATTTGCACTAACCCATTTTGAATACCTTTCTAAAGAAAACTAAGATAGCCCCCACGCGCACACGAAAACACTGTTTTCGCACGGATTACCCTTCTTGCAGGAGGGCGAGAAGGGACTCTTCAGGCGAAGGCGGTAGTTACTTAATCCGATGTAGTTTAGTCTGTCTCTTTGATTTAGATGAAGGATAAACTTCGGACACTTTAGGTTTTTTGTTCTTTTGTAACTTGTTGCGGCGGCTTCCTGACCAATAACCAAATAACATGATAATTCCTATAGCAATAATAATCGTCAGATAGCCCATCTGTACTCACCCTTCTCAAGTTAATAACTTACATAGTAAATATCAAAATGTCATTCCAATGAATATTTTATTGTTAAAGTTTACAGAAAATTACCTCGGAGTGAACTCGTTCAACTAAAGTTGAACATGATGGATGAGTTCACTCGAACTGAACAGCAGCTCCCACTGTTCCTGGGCCTGTATGAACCCCAATAACCGGCCCCACTTGAGTAAAGGCAGTTGTTTGAAGTTGAAAGGCATTCTCCAAGGTTTCTCTTAGATATGAGCCCGCTTGTTGTGCAGCCCCATGAGCTATCACTAACCCAATGGGTTTCCTGCCTTTGGACAAATCCCGAAAAGCCTGGACCACACTATCCAAAGCTCTCTTCTGGCTAAGGGCCTTCCCATAGGTATGGTAGACTCCGTCGTCCCCTACCCTAATGATTGGCTTAATATTCAGAAGTGTCCCCATATAACCTTGAACTCTTCCGATTCTTCCCCCTTTTTGCAGGTATTCTAACGTATTTAAGGTGAAAAGAGTCTCTATGTTTTTCCTTGCCTTTGCCAGGTTATTAAGAATCCACGTCACATCCTGACCTTCTTTTATATTCCTTGCTGCCTCCATTAACATCAAACCCATACCTAGACTTAAGGTTTTTGAATCGACAAGGTGAATTTTTTCTTTGAATTTTACTTTAGCAAGATATGCAGCATTGAACGTACCACTTAAGGCGGAAGACAGATGAACGGATATTACATCATGATATTCCTTAAGTAACTTAGCATATAAACGGCCAAACTCCTCAGGAGAAGGTTGTGACGTTTGGGGCAGTTCATCCCCCTTCACTAAACGACGATAGAATTCTTCACTAGTAAGCTCTCCGCCAGAATATTCCTGATCTCCGAACCTCACCCTCAGAGGAACTACATGAATATCACAATCCTTTTTAATTTCATCAGTTAAGTCAGAAGTACCGTCAGTTACAAGCGCGATTTCTTTCAATGAAAATCCTCCGTTCGATTACTTGGCATTTGACTCATAAACTGCAGCAAATTTTGTTTCGGCCGTCTTGTTTCGCCTGATAAAGTGCCTGATCGACGTTTTTAATTAAATCCATAATCGAATCCGTCGGTTGGGGGATGATCTCCGCGACTCCTATGCTGACTGTAACCCAAGCCGCCACGTCAGAATAGTCGTGAGTTATGGCTAACTGCTCAATACCCTTTTTCATCCTCTCAGCCACTAATAACGCACCTTGCTTACCTGTATTAGTTAATACAGCCATAAATTCTTCACCCCCATAACGGGCGACAAAATCAATAGGGCGTTTAATACTTGATAGTAGCATTTTTGCTACAAGTATTAGGCAATCATCCCCTTTCAGGTGCCCATAATTGTCATTGTAGTCTTTGAAGAAATCTATATCTACCATGACCAACGATAACTGTAGTTGTTCTCTCATAGCATTTTTCCAACTCGTCTCGATAAACTGATCAAAGCTGCGCCGATTAGGTATTCCTGTTAACCCGTCAAGAGTTGATAGGTTTTCTAAATAACAGTTGACCTGCTTAAGGTCGAGTAATTCCTTAACCCTTATTTCTAGTAATTCGGCCTGTTTTTTGAGCAACCTTTTTTGTTCATAAAGTTCTAAGAAAACCTTAACTTTACTTTTCAGGACAATCGGTTCAATAGGCTTAAATAGATAATCAACTGCACCTACCTCATACCCTTTGAAGATACACCATTGTTCTTTACTGATAGCCGTAACGAAAATTATTGGCAGTACTTTGGTTCGCTCGCTTCCCTTCATCAGCGTAGCGGTTTCAAAGCCATCCATTTCCGGCATTTGTACATCTAGCAGTACTAAAGCAAAATCATATTCCAACATTAATCCCAACGCAACATTACCAGAGCTTGCCGTAATTATATTACACTCTAGATTTTCAAGGATGCCCTCTAATACAAGTATATTCCCCGGTTTGTCATCCACAATTAGTATGTTAACTTGTTCACTAATATCCACTTTTGTCGCCCACTTTTTTAAATTATTATTTATTATTTATTAATTTTATAAGTAATTGTCCAATTTCCGTTAACGGTGTTATATGATTAACATTTGTTGCACCAATTGCCGCTCTAGGCATAGCCTCTGCCTGAGCAGTATTTGGATCCTGAACAATGGTTAATCCTCGACACTCATGAATCCTTTTCAGACCGTTACTTCCATCAGAATTCGCCCCAGTTAAGACGATTCCGATCAGGCTTCGGTTATACGCCTCGGCTGCAGATTCAAAAAGTACATCTATTGAAGGACGAGCATAACTTACCCGCGCTTCAACTGAAAGCGATATAAATCCATCTTTTTCTACAAGCAAATGATAATTAGGAGGAGCAAGATAAACATAACCTGAAATTGCCTTTTCCTTTTCCTCGGCTTCCCTGACGGTGAGCATACAAGCGTTATCAAGAAACTTTGCTAAATAGTTGTCGGAATGGGGACTTATATGCTGAGCTACTAAGATAGGAACGGGGAAATCCTTTGGCAATACTTCTAATATGATTCGTAAGGCCTCCATGCCCCCTGTCGAGGACCCTATCACGATTGCCCGATATCCCAATGTACCCTCCCCCTGCCACTTCGGCACATTCAAGAAAGTAACCAGTCAGTATGCCAGTCTATTTTGTGTCATACTGCGTCAGCATGTTCGCCTAATAGCCCCGCTATAAGGTAAACATACCTCCTTGTCTGACGCAAAATATCCAAGGCATCTTTGACTTGTTATTTTCTTTCATTTGCCTTAAACCTCAAATCTTTTTTGGTATATCTTAAGGGTTTCACTAATGGTATCATATTTCTCCATATAATCCGAAAATCTTAGGCTCTCTTTAGTTCCTATGCCCAAAAATCCACCGTTACGTAAACTTTCGTAAAACAGCTTAAAAACTTTTTTTTGAAGTTCTCTATTAAAATATATTAAGACATTCCGGCAGATAACGACATGCATTTCACCAAATACACCATCAGTTACAAGATTATGGTCCGCAAATATGATCTTCTTTTTTAGAGTTTGATCAAGTATGACTGAGTCATACCTAGCAATATAGTAATCTGCAAAAGAAGCTCGTCCACCGGATTGTTGATAATTGTAAGTATAGTCTTTTATATCATCAATAGGGTAGATGGCGTGTTTAGCTTTTTCAAGTACCTCCACATTGAAATCCGTTGCATAAATTTGAGTACGCTCATACAAACCCTCTTCTTTGAGTAAAATTGCCATCGAATAGACTTCTTCCCCGCTAGAACATCCGGCATGCCACACTTTTATAAACGGATATGTTTTCAATACTGGTACTACTTCTTGGCGAAACGCTTTATAGAACGGTGGATCTCTGAACATCTCAGTGACATTTATCGAAAAGTCTGTGAGCAAAGTCTCTAAAAACGCTCGGCTATAGAGGACCTGATGTTGCATTTGCGAGATACTGCTAAGTTCCGAAAGAGATAAGCGATGCATTATCCGCCTTTTCAAATGTGCCTTAGAATAATCTCTGAAATCATACCCATATTTAAGATAGATCCCCTCTAAAAGGAGCCGAATTTCCAAATCTTCGTTTTCTAGATTATCTAAACTCTGTTCAAGCATCATTTATATAACCATACCCTTAAGAGTGAAATTAGTTTATCTAACTCAATCGGCTTGGTTAGATAATCATTGGCCCCAGCCTCAATACATTTGGTTTTATCCTCCTTCATCGCTTTAGCAGTAAGAGCAATAATAGGAGTTTTACGGAATTTTTCCTCTTTTCTAATTTCTTTCATAGCAGCATAGCCATCCATTATCGGCATCATAATATCCATCAAGATAAGGTCAATATCCTGATTCTTATGAAGTTTCTCGATTCCTTCTCTTCCATTCTTGCCGATAATAACAATCATACTTTTTTCCTCTAAGGCACTCGTGAGAGCAAAGACATTTCTCATGTCGTCATCTACGATGAGTATTTTCTTATTTTTTAGGGAGGATTCCTGCTCTTGGTATTTTTTTGTTACTTTCTGTTTCTTATCCGCAATTTTCGAATCGACACCATGCAAAAACAAGCTTGCTTCAGCTACTAGCCTCTCCATCGAGCGAGAACCTTTGATGATAATGCTATCACTATAGTTTCGAAATATCTCTTCATCGTCCCTAATAAAATCCTTATCGGTGTAAATAATAATTGGAACCTGGTCTTTTTCATCCCTAAGTTTAGCTAACAGCTCATAACCCGACATATCTCTTAGTTTAATATCTAAAATGATACAATCGAAGCGCTCCGTCTTCAAAAGGTTATACGCCTCTTGTCCAGTATCAACCGTCGAAACAACGATCCTTTTATTACCGACGACTTCTGCAATAGCCGTTTTCTGTATTTCATCACCTGCTATGATAAGTAATTTCTTCAAAGATTTTTCTTCTGAAGTTTCTAACCGTTGAAACATATCATTTATCTTTTCTACGCTCAATGGTTTTCGGAGATAGCCAACAATACCCTTCTCACTGTCGTCCGTCGTAGAATTCTCGTTTCCGGAGATCACGTGGACAGGGATATCCCTCGTTTCGATGTGGTTCTTCAATTCTTCTATTACTTCCCAACCACTTATTCCAGGCAAACCTATATCAAGCAATATCGCCTTAGGTTTATGTTTAATCGCTAAGGGGATACCTGTCTCACCATCCTTGGAAGTTAAGCAAGTAAACCCTTTTTCATGGGCTAAATCGGCTAAAATACTTGAGAAATTTTGATCATCGTCAATTATAAGCAGCATTTTATCACTCAAATTGATAGTACTACCGAGCTCTTTAGAATTAACCTCGCTGGTTGCACTTTCAATTAATCTAGTTATATCTTTTGGTTCATTACTCGTTTGTTGAACGGTTACGGCTACCTGCTCAAAATCCTTAGGGATAATCAGTCCTTCTGGAAGAATCAAGACAAACGTACTTCCCCTTCCCTCCTCACTTTTTAAACCAATTGTTCCGCCGAGTAACTGAGCAAGTTCTTTGGAAATGGAAAGACCTAGTCCGGTACCACCATATTCTCTACTCGTTGTACCATCAGATTGTCTAAAGGCTTCAAATATGAATGACTGCTTATCCGTTGGTATTCCGATCCCAGTATCACTTATGGCTATACCAATTGATTTGGCATAATCCATCTCCAAATTAGGGAAATCAACCCGGTTTGGGCGACTGACGTTGATTGTAACTCCACCCTCTTTGGTGAATTTAAAAGCATTGGACACTAAGTTGTTAATTATTTGTTGGACCCTTTGGATATCGGTTAAAATGCTCTCAGGGAGTTGTTCATCCAAATTTATTGTCAATTTAAGTCCCTTATCCAGGGCAATTTGTCCGAACGATCTCTCAACATAGTCCAGAAACTCTTCTAGATTCAGGCTTTCATAATTAACATCCATTTTTCCGGCCTCAATTTTGGATAAATCTAAGACATCATTAATAAGTTTGAGTAGATCCGTTCCTGAACTATAGATAGTTTTTGCAAATTCCAGCTGTTTATCGGTAAGAGGAGAATTGTCTGTCTTATTAGCAAGCAATTGAGATAAAACCAGTATGCTATTTAAGGGAGTCCTCAACTCGTGGGATACATTAGCCAAGAATTCAGACTTATATTTACTGGCAACTTGAAGATCCTTGGCCTTATTAACGATCTCCTTTTGAGCACTCTCTAAATGTTTATTCTTAATTGATATATCGTTCTTTTGTAGTTCCAGACTTTTTGTGCGTTCTTCCAACTCCTCATTGATCACTCTTAATTCTTCCTGTTGGGCATTCAGATTTGCCTCAGATTCTTTTAATGCCTTGGCTTGTTCTTCAAGCTCTTCATTACTCTGTCTTAACTCCTCTTGCTGGGCCTGCAGACGTGCTTCAGATTCTTTCAATGCTCTAGCTTGTTCTTCAAGTTCTTCATTACTCTGTCTCAACTCTTCTTGCTGAACTTGTAATTCTTCTGATTGTTCGAGGGTTTTGTCCAAGAGCATCTTCATTTTAGATCGTGCTTCCGTGAAATGAATAGCTATAGCAATGCTTTCACCAATTTGTTCAATAAATTGTTGTTGAATATCAGTAATTTCCTGAAGTGAACCTAGTTCGAGAACACATTTTACCTTGTCATTAAAAGTGCAAGGAGCGACAATAATATTACGTGGCACCGATTCTCCAATCCCCGAGTTGACTTTAATGTAATCATCCGGGACATTTGTGATAATAATAGTTTGTTTTCCCAGTGCGGCTTGACCAACTAACCCTTCGCCTATTATGATTTCGTTGGAAAGATTCTTGCGTCTGGAATAAGCATAACTTCCCATCATTTTTAAAGTTGTATTATCCTCTGGCAAAAGATAGATTGCTCCTATTTGAGCGTTTAGGTACTTGGCCATATAGGAGATGATCATATTACCTAAAGCCCTTAGGTCCAAATCTCCACGAATCTTTTCGTTTAATTCTGTCTGACCTGTTTTTAACCAGGTTTGATTCTTATTTTCGGTCATAATTACCTCAAGTTTCTGCATAAAAAGATTGAAGTAATTGGCCATATCTCCTAATTCATCCTTTGAATCAACCTTTAACCTGACTCCTAAATCCGCCTCTCCTTCTGAAATATCCTTGAAAGTATCAGTGACTGTTTTTACAGGTACCACAACCATTTTTAAGATGGCTAAGGAAATACACACCGATAGAATAATCGCGAGAAACGACAAGACAAGCATTCCATAAATTGAGTTATCATTATTTTTTTTAACCTTCGGACTGAATCTATCCTGTTCTTTAATGATTAATTGCTTAATTTCCTCAGCACTACTGGCGATCTCTGGACCAATTACACCTAAGCTTTTGACTACGCTTTTCTTACTCTCAGTCACTGAAACAATCTCGATAAAATTGTTCAAATAAATTGTTTTATCTTTAGTAACTAAATCTAGAAGTTCCTTGTTTTTTAGACTATTTGCTGATTCACTGTACAAATCTAGGGCTTTATCTAATTCGAAAAACTGTGTTTTGACAATGTCTATCGATTTTTGGTCATCACTTTCTATATACTTCGCAGTATATAATCTTGCCGAGAGTAAATTCTTTTCAGCATTACCGACCCCGTAGACCGCTAGCTCATCCTTATCGTCATGAGCCGATTGCCCAATTTTGGAAAGGGCCTCTTGCATTTCGGGTCCCTTTGTAACCAAAGTATTATATATAACATCTCTCTTGGCTTTGTAGTCAACTACTTTTTTAAAGCCATCTCTATACTCGTTTGCCTTCAGAAAAATAGTATCGACACGTTTTGCCCGCTCTTTATCATCTGTTGTGGATTTAAGATCATCGATTAATTTCTGCATTGTAGCAAAATAGTCCTCGAAAACTTGTTGCTGGGAGTTATCTCCTAACTCGATGAAGTTTTTAAAGGCAATTTGAGTCTCCAATAAATTTGCCTGGATCCCTCCAGCCAACACTTCTTCTTTTGCTATTTTTCCATACTGGTAAAAGTCATTACCGTTTTGTTTCAATCCAAAATATCCAAATAAACTTGATACCAATAATAGAACTAGAATTGACCCTAGAAAAATGGTCATTTTTAATCCTAGCTTTAAGTTTTTTAAAACGGACATGCTTGCACCTCTATCATTTATCTTCTTAGTTTTTTTCTTAGCTGCTTCATAGAAAAGAATTAGTCTTATTACCTTAACATCTTGTGATTTATCTTGATATTTTTCACAATTCGTCAGAGCCCAACAAACTCCTCCTCATACATAAAAAAAATTTCAGTTTAAGTAGAAATATAGGCTAGAAGCGATACTTTTATAGCTTCTAGCCTTGTTTTGTAGTGTTCTAAGAAATGTTCAAGTGAATGGATTGCTATTAACGAGATCTAAGCTTTCGAGATATTTCCCTTAGTAACGCGAAGGAGTGATCTATACTCGCTGTTCCATCTCCATTAATAAGGCAGCAACGGGATGGGGCTAACCAGGATCTGTCAAATAATATATCGTCATCTAGCCCATGTTGATTGAGAAACTTCCATAATTGAAGCAGACGATCCGTAAGTGAATCAGCAGTCTCCGAACATAATTCACTAGTCAAGGTTGGAATGATTCCCCAAGATATGATACCCCCGCGATGTAAAAATTCTTTAACTTCATCAACATAACGAACCAGGATGTGTCCCCAACTGAAAGCATCCACTGAGAGGATATCCAGGTTTGCGTTTAAGAGAAAAGCCCAATCAGGATTACCACAGAGGTGGACTCCCTTAGGACCAGGCAGTTTAGACAAGAAATTCCCGTATTCAACTTGAGCGACTTCATACGTGTAAGCACTAAGCGAGTTAAAAATCATTTCTAATCCTGGTTCATCCAACCAAACAAAAGGGTCCGGATGAACTTGTTTTAATTGGTTATATTGCCAGGTTATCTTATGCTGGAGAAAATCGTATAGAATTTCTCGCACAAAATCATTATAAATCATGGGTTTGCGTTCTTCATCACATATTTTAAGCCCAAAACTGATAGGACCAACAGTCTGCCCATGAATCAATGGGTAAGAGGAAAGGTTTGTCGCCAAAAATCCGCTAAACGCTGCAGAAGATTCTACGGACAAGGCAAAATGCTCTGGAATGACACTCTGCTCAAGATATTCATCAATCTCCTCTGCAAAGCGTTCATGGGAGAAAGAGAGACTTTGTTTTACTTCGTCAACAATCATTCCTGGGAAATGTTCGGCAAATTGAGCATACATATCTTCCTTAAATCGAAAGTGAGGTAATTGGGGCCAAAAAGGAATATCTAAACTGAGCGCCAATTTCTGAGCATCTGGTAAATTTGTATGGGGTAAAATACCCATAGCTGTTGTTAAAGCTTGCCCTGGAAGCATTAAGTTTGCTCCTTTCTCTTACTGTCTGAATAGTTCCTTAATTTCTTGTCTCAAATTATACTAAACTCTCATCTATTAATTTGTGATTTGGCGCACACAAACACAAATCGTTAGCTTTTTGTCCAATCTTCTGACTTAGGCACATTCAAGAAAATAACCAGTCAGTCTGCCAGTCTATTTTGTGTCATACTGCGTCGGCATGATCCCCTAATAGCCCCGCTATGAGGAGATCATACCTCCTTGTCTGACGCAAAATATCCAAGGCATCTTTGACTTGTTATTTTCTTTCATATGCCTAAATAACTTCCTAAATTTAACGCGTTTAATTGTAGGCAGAATCCGCAGACTAATACTTGAAACTCAAATCTGTACGTAGGGGAGAATAATTATGAAACAGTATAAATTTATTTTCCAGACCTTTCTCGTAACCATATTTCTTATGGTAAGTTCTCCAGTTCTGGTTAACGCCCAAACCCAATTTAGCCGCACTAATGTACCTGCGCAGATTTCCATTACTACCACAGCGAACGTAAGATCCGGCCCTGGAACTACTTTTCTTAAGGTTGGTTTGGTGTACAAAGGTCAAATAGTTGATTGTATAGGTAAACTCGGAGGATGGTGGGTTGTTCATTTAGAAAATGATGTCGTGGGCACAATCTCCGGAGGTCTTGCCATAGCATACTATCCTCCGACACCCACTCCTACTCCTACTCCTACTCCTACTCCTACTCCTACTCC
>LOEW01000081.1 GCA_001516045.1 Desulfosporosinus sp. BRH_c37 | reverse complement strand
GGAAATCCTGGAGTGTATCAGTCCTGAAGGAATGAGCTATGAGAAAGCAGAACGATTCAAAATCCAACCGATCGAAGAAGAGCCAAGGCCTAAAGTGAAACGGGCTAAGCCCAAAACTGAGTCTATGAAAGCAGAAAAAGAGAAGGAGTTAGAACAGGAGCCACTAGACTATGTAGTAGTCAATAAGACGACGAAATTAGGATTGGATACTGAACAAGAAAGAAAGGGGATAGCCGTGGGCGTTGCAGGGATCACTGGAAAGACTGGAACAACTACAACGGCTTTAAATCTGGCCTATTTCCTATCAAGACTGGGAGCAAAAGTGTCTTATGTAGAGTGCGATCCAACCAAGCAGCTTAATTGGCTGCCGTATTACGATATAGCGGTTAATGATGAGAGTGCTGAGTATAATGGAGTATTTTTTCATACCATGAAAGTAAAATTCAGCTTGGCAGACTATGACTTTAATATTCTTGATCTTGGGAAAATGCTCGACTCTGGGCAAAACGTAAACGCCTTTTCGATGAGTCATGTCCGGATCATTACTGCTGCATCAAAACCCTACGAAGTAAACCAACTAATAAAAACACTTGAAGATATCAAAGATACCTCCACGAATCTTCTCTTTTCATTTACTCCAGATAATGACCGCAAAACCCTCCGTCAGATCGTAAGTAAACATCCAGAGCATCAAGTATACTTTACGGCTTACTCACCAGATCTATTTGACCCGAGCCCTAACCGCATGATCTGGACAAACATCATGAGCGATTACCTAATTTCCAAGCCACCGGAAGCAATCAAAAAGAAACGACTGAGAGTATCTTAATCATTTCTTTATAATACCCAATAAAAAAGAAAGATTCCCGGCACACGACCGGGAACAATAATGTAGACAATTAATTACTTAAGCTAATTATATCATGCTGTGACTAAAAAACCTAAATAATTGCCAAAATCCCGAGCTTTCTTGCTCGGGATTTTGATTTGAAAGGTTGGTTCAATGCTATCTGAAGTTTATGCTCACGTACTGCCTGAAACCAGCCCATATAAGGTCAACCACCTAAAGAAAGATCACGGTCTGGTTTTTTGCTCCAATATAAAATCCGATCCCCGTTTATTATGGACTTTACCCGATCTTGAATCCAAAGATTACACCTATATCACGGCATCCACTTTCTTTGCCCGTCGCCGTCAACGTCGCTATGTAAGACACGTCCTGGCTTTTGTCTGCGATTTCGATACACCCCAAGGCACTACCACGGAAGATATCCTTGATCTCTATTACGCAGCCGGTCTCCCCACGCCGGAGCTGATTATCGCCACCCCCACCCCTGGTCACTATCAAGCATGGAATATTTTATCTGAATCCCTCCGAATCCGCCATGATATCCTGTTGGCCAAAGTTAATAAAGTCCATGAGGCCATGGTAGAAGCCTTAGAAGCAGACCCCTGCGCTGTCGGTGTAGAACGTTGGGTACGCCGTCCAACTATGTCCAATATCGCTTACACGGACAACTACAGCAGAACTACCTGGGATGAACTCTCTAAGTGGTATGAAGCTCGTCGCCCGATTAAAGCATTCATGGAAAAGAAACATAAGGTTGTCTATATCGGCACTTTGTTGGCCACTCCTGCTGGGAAACGAATTCAAGAGTCGACTGCTGAAAAAGGTGAAAGAAATCGCTGGGCCTATGGTCTTGGCCTGTGCCTATGGGACGCAGGAATCCCTACTCAGGAAATCCACACTAAGCTTCATGCTTGGAATAAAGATCTCAAGGAACCCATACACCTGGCTGAGATAGAAAAAATCTATCGCTCTGTCATCACTGGCCGCCACCATGCCTCCCCCCGTGTCCTTTCATCCATAACTGGCCTTTCCGCACAGATAAAAGGCTGGTACAAATGGGCTAAGCCCCGCTATCGGAGAAGGAACCATATCCAGGAAGTCAAAGATGATATCATTGTCGATCTCCAGCAACATAAAACCGTCACTGAAACTCAAAAGGCCTGGTCAGAACGTCTAGGTGTTGCTTACAGAACCCTAAAAGAAGCTTTATCTCAGCTCCGTAAAGAGGGCATCATCGAAGCCCAAGCCTCAAGGGGAAAGTATGCCCAATCCTCTTACAGCCTTTCTGGAGGATATTTAAACTCTCTAACCTATACCAATCTCCCAGCTGTCGCCGGAGCAGAAACCTTATTTTCTAACGGGATTTTAAAAGGGCATACTGCCATATCACCCTTAAAGGGTACTTTGTTTTTCCCTAAAGAGCATTCTACAAGAAGTGATACTGAATATGGGTAATCGGAGAAAACCTGCTTAAAGAAGAAAGCTCAGGTTGTGGATAATTAATTAAAAGGAAAAAAGAGTCTGGAAAAAGAATATACAGGCCTCTTTCATTGGATGAGGCTAAGGGCACTCATTCAAGAAGGTTTTTATTTTCAATAGTGCTAATTAGATATTGCAGCGAAGGTCACCCTGACATTACTCAGAATAGGATCAATTACCTTATCGACATAATCATCCGCCGGATACTCCTCAAACGTCGATTAGGATGGTCACATGGTGCAGTGTGGAGTGATAAATTAGGTAAACTGCCAAAGACGTTCTTTTGAACAAGTTGGATATTTACTAACATTTGTTACTATTGCAGGAATATTTGGGCAACATGTTGAATTCTAGGTGAAATGATTTATGTCAATTACTTAACTGTACAAAAACTGCCGCGTTTCTATATGCGAGATTGTTAGAGAATTAAGTTGTAATCATTTTGTCTATGATGGGAACTTTAATTAGGTTCATACAAAAGTCAAAAAGGAGAAATTAATGAAAATTAGAAAACTAAAGATATGTAGATTTCGTTGTTTCGGTGATGAAGAAGAGACCATCCAATTTGATGAATTAACTAGTTTAATCGGAAATAATAGTTCAGGAAAAACTGCGGCGTTACAGGCTTTACTAAAATTATTTTCTGATAACTCTGGAGATAGAAGTTTTCAAAGAAGTGATTTTTATTTGCCAAAAAACTTAAAGTCTGCTGAGATGACGGAGCAGAACCTTTATATTGAAGCTGTGTTCAATTTCCCTGAGTTAAAGGCTGAGGGAGAAGAAGGGAAATATGTTGTACCTGTATTCTTTGAACATTTTGTAGTAGAAGAACCGGGTGGTGTACCATATTTGAGAATAAGGGTTGAAGCCTCCTGGGAAAAAGGAAATAATGCTGAAGGTTCAATTGAAAATAAAATCTATTACATACTCTGTGCAGAAGATGAAGAAATAAAAGAAGAAAACAAACGGAGTGCAAATCGTCATGATTTAGATAAGATCATAATGGTATATGTTCCTGCTGTACGAGATCCATCTAAGCAGTTAAGGAATGTTTCAGGAACCATGATGTATCGTATTATGGAAAGCATAAATTGGAGTGAGGAGATTAAAACATCCGTTGATACAAAAGTTGGAGAATTAAATGAAGCTTTTATTCAAGAATCAGGTGTTTCAATATTAAAAAGTGCAATTCATACTCAATGGAAGAACTATGATGCTGATTATAGGTATACAAATGCAGAAATGAGATTTAACAATACTGATATGAACTCTATATTGAAGAAATCGGAAGTAGTGTTTTCTCCATCTGTTACAGGAAAAAAATATGGTATAGATGATATGGGTGACGGCTTACGATCACTTTTTTATATCTCAATGGTTGATAGCATTCTTGAAGTGGAAAATGAAATCAGAAAAGAAATTGCAGAAGGAAAAGAAAAGCGGTCGTTTAACATCACTCCACCTGTTCTGACTATTGTTGCAGTTGAGGAACCTGAAAATCATATCTCTCCACATTTAGTAGGCAAACTAATCAATAAATTCAAAGATATTTCTAAAAGAGAAAATGCACAAACAATAATTGCGACTCATTCTCCTGCTATAGTTAAAAGGATAGATCCCGAAAACATTAGATATTTAAGAATGAACATCGATGATCTATCAACAAAAGTTAAGATCATAAAGTTTCCATCAAAAGAAAAACATGAGGATAAGTATAAATATGTAAAAGAAGCCGTACAAGCTTATCCAGAACTTTACTTTGCAAAGCTTGTTGTTCTGGGCGAAGGAGATAGCGAGGAAATACTGATTCCTAAATTACTAGAATTATGTGGTAGTAATATTGACAGCAGTGGTATTTCTGTCGTTCCTCTTGGAGGAAGACATGTAAATCATTTTTGGCGATTATTGAATGATTTAGAGATTCCGTTCGTTACTTTGCTTGATCTTGATATGGAACGAGTTGGAGGCGGCTGGGGCAGAATAAAATATGTTCTTTCTCAGCTTATGGATATTGGAGTGCCAAGGGATAACTTGCTACAAGTTACCTTTACAGATGATCAATTTAAAGAAATGCATACATGGAAATTAGTAAAGGGTGATACAAATCTTCTTGCATGGACTAATTTCTTGGAAGGGTTTAATGTCTTTTTCTCTTCGCCATTAGATCTGGATTTTATGATGCTTGAGTGCTTCAGTCATTGCTACAAGGATATCTTAGAAGGTAATGAAGGTCCTTATATCCAAGGAAAAGGAGGTAAAGAAAAAGGAAAAGAAAAAGGTAAGATTTCTTATATTGAAGTTAACGTTCCCTCTGATAAAGAATACGTAGCTAGAGTTGCAAATGATGTGCATTGTACATTGAAAGAGAATGGCGGTGATGGTGTTACATATAGTGATGCTCAAAAGCAGTTGATGGTTTGGTACAACTATTTTTTCTTGAACAGAGGAAAGCCTAGCACACATATTCTTGCTCTATCAAAAATAAACGATGCGGAGTTAAAAGATAATGCACCGGAAGTCCTGAAGAGAATGATATCGAGAATCGAAAAATTTCTGGTAACTATTGAATAAGTATAGGAGTTTTGCATGATCAATAAGATAGTTAGTGATACAGAATGGAAGCCGATTGATGGAATGAAATTGGAAGAAAGTGCATTGAGCACAGTTAGAGAAAATAATAATGTACTGGTTACTGCCGGACCTGGAGCCGGAAAGACTGAATTGTTAGCTCAAAAGGCATGTTATTTATTGCAGACAGATAAATGCTCTAACCCGAGAAAAATTCTTGCAATAAGCCTTAAGACAGATGCCGCCGATAATTTAAAGCAGAGAGTAGAAAAACGTAGTGCAAAAGAAACATCTGGAAGATTTATTTCCATGACATACGATGCCTTTGCTAAAGGATTATTAGATCGTTTTAGAAAGGGATTGTCAAGAAAATACTGCCCAGAACCAGATTATTTAATCGGCGAAGATGCAGATATACACATACCGTTAGCATTTGAAAAAGTTGGGTTTATAAACAGGACAAGATTGTCGCCTAGTAAACTGAAGTCTTATTTTCACAATCAACTTGCAGCGGTAACGTTACCAATAACAAGTGATACTATAAGAGAAAAGGCATGGCTCTTATTAATAAAGGGTGATGCTAATATAAGACCGTGTCTAACATTTCAAATGGTCTCAAGATTAGCTGAGTATATAATTAGAACTAACCCGAATTTGAAATATTCAATATTGTTAACCTATTCCCATGTTTTTTTAGATGAATTTCAAGACACTACGGAAATTCAATATGAATTAGTAAAAACTTGCTTTATGAATACAAAAACAAATATTACTGCAGTTGGCGACAATAAGCAAAGAATCATGATATGGGCTGGCGCGTTGGAAACAGCCTTTAACGATTATCGTTCAGATTTTTCATCAATAGACAAAACTTTATTGATGAACCATAGGTCTGCTCCAAAACTTGTCGAATTGCAAAGGATGATGTATGCATCTTTACAAGATGATCCTAAAGAAATATATTGCTCTGATAAGTGGAATCAAGATGATGGCGAAGTAAGGCTTTATAAATTTGACAATACATTTAATGAAGCTGAAATAATTGCTACAGATATTATTAATTTGCATACCAAGGGCGTTGAATTGAAAGATATTTGTATTCTTACAAAACAACAACCCGAAAAATATACTGTGGATTTGATTAATACATTAGCTGAAAATGGCATTAGGGCAAGAGTAGAGACTGAATATCAGGATCTGTTGAAAGAGCCAATTTCGTCACTTATTATTAATTCACTATATTTGATTGTTAAAAAGAAAAACCCTGACAGCTGGGAGATAGTAACAAATTATCTCAACAAAGCGTATTCAGGACAAATAAGTTGTAATTTTGATTATCTTATCGATAAACAAAATGAGTTGACTTCTATATTTAAAGGTCATAAAGAAGACTTGCTTCAATGTGAAGAAGATAAATTATTTGCAGATATAATTGATAGCATATTGGACTTCTTTAATGTAGATATTATTAAGTCTATGTACCCCGCTTACGCTCAAGGAGTCTATTTTGAAAAGACTAAGAAGAAATTTATAAATTTGTTATGGAATGAATATGAAGGGACAAATCACGAGTGGGAAATTGCATTGGAAAACTTTGAAGGAATACATTCCATACCGATAATGACTATCCATAAGAGTAAGGGGCTAGAGTATGATACCGTTTACTTTATAGGATTAGAAGATAGTGCGTTTTGGAACTTCAAAAACCAGCCAATGGAAGATAGATGTGCTTTTTTTGTTGCACTTTCTAGGGCAAAAAGAAATGTTAATTTTACGTTTAGCGAAGATAGAAAAGTTGGATTTAACGATGTTCAAGCTCATATTGTTATAAACGAGTTCTATGAATTATTAGAAAAGTCAAAAATAGTTGATGTAATAGAACCATGGAGTATGTAAATTTTGAAGGGCTATATGAAATGAGAAAAGATGTATAATGTGTTGGTTAATTAAATCAAATAAGGGAAGGAGTGCTGATATTGAATCAGAAAGATGAATTTATTGATATTTATAATAGATATATTAAACGCGATGGTTCGGAAAAGTTACTAGAATACATATTATCCAAATCAAGCGACTTTTTCGTGGCACCGGCTAGTACAAGATATCATGGTTCTTATAAAGGTGGTCTTGTTGAGCATAGCCTTAATGTGTATAGCTGTTTGACAGATTATTTATCGAGAGAACGGGCTAAAGATAAATATAATATGCGCTATGATGACGAGAGCATTGCTATAGTTGCACTATTACATGATATTTGTAAAATCAATTGTTATAAGCCGGGGACTAGAAATGTAAAAGATGAAAACGGAGCATGGAAATCGGTTGCAACATATGAATATGAAGATAATTTACCATATGGGCATGGTGAGAAATCTGTCTATATTATTTCAGGTTTCATTAAACTAACAAGGGAAGAGGCTTTTGCAATTAGATATCATATGGGGTTTTCAGGGACTGAGGACAAGCGAAGTATTGGAGATACACTCAAAATATTTCCTTTGGCATTTGCATTATGTACAGCTGATATGGAAGCCACTTATTTTATCGAGCCTAAAATTAATAAAACAACATAACTTTAAGGTTAAGGTCCTTATGGAAGAAGCTGTATTTTGGGATGACTTATCGTGCCAAATTCAATCTTTCTTGTCAAATTAGTTTAAGTTTAAATAGTGCAACTATAAATTGGGATCAAATGATGTGGGGGTAAATATGGTAAATACGAAAAAACCAGTGGCATTTATCAGCCACAATAAAAATGATAAAGACATTGCACGTGAGATTGGAATCTTCCTCGTTTCTGACGATGTAAATATGTGGTTTGACGAATGGGAGATATCTGCAGGTGACTCAATAGTTGAACAAATAAATAAGGGATTAAAAGATTGCACTCATTTTCTAATTCTTTGGTCCAAAAACTCTGCAAAATCTAATTGGGTACGTCGAGAACTTAACTCCACTCTGAGTAGAGCAATTGATTCAAGGTCCATCAAAGTAATTCCCATTGTTTTAGATGACACCCCTTTGCCCGAGTTATTAGCAGATATACGTTATATTAAGTACAAAGGTGGCATCGAACAGGACCGTAGTGAGATTATTAGTGCTATAGTCGGACGTCAACCGACGACTAATTACATAAGGGCAGTTGTCAAGAAATTTAATGAAGTGATATTTGACAATAATTCCGATGAAGTCTTACCATTTACCGCGTGCCCCAATTGTGGGTCTGACCGTTTGAAGAGAGAATGTTATACTGATTATCAAAAAGACGAAAATTACTATATCATTCGGTGTCTGGAATGTGACTGGGGTGACTGGACACAGTGATTTTTGTTAAGAACAATTCGGTGGAGTCACAATCCCTAGCCAAGATGCCAAATATACATATACCAGTTAGACTAATAATGAGGAGTTCACAATAGGACTGTTATGTAATAAAAGTACAATTCTTATGCTTCAAGCTTCGAGGTTATAAATTCTTGAGAAGCAAGATTTAAGCTTCGAGGAAAACCGTTACTATTGTGCAGTTGTAGGGGCATGGGTTGCTATTTAGGAGGATAGAGATGGAGTTTTCAAAAAAAATACAAGAATTGCGAAATAGAGCGCAAGAAACTCAAGCTGCAAATAAAATTATCGATATGTTGACTCAATTAAAATTGAAGAATGATGAAACAACTTCTTACAGATGGATCTGGGAACTTATTCAAAATGCAAAAGATGTTGTTAACTCCAGTGGCATGGTTGATATTGTTATTAACTTTGACGAAGGCAATAAATCTATTGAATTCAAACATAACGGCAAACTATTCTCAACAGAAAATATTGTTTTTCTTATAGAACAAGTTTCCACTAAAGATCGCATAATAACGGATTCTAAAAATAAGAGGACTACAGGAAAATTTGGAACGGGATTTTTAACTACGCATTTACTTTCAGAAAAAGTAAGGGTATCCGGATATTTGCAGGATGTTGATGAACAGCCGTGCTCATTTAGTGTTGTTTTAGACCGATCCGGTACGGATAAAAGATCAATAATAAATGCGATACAAGAGAGCTGCTCTCAGTTAGATAAAAGCACTTCCATGACTAATGGCAGTAAAATAATAAATGAAAAAAATTTTAATACTTGCTTTACTTATATTTTAGATGAATCTGGAGTATTAACCGCGAAGAAGGGACTGAAAAACCTACTTATTTCTGCACCCTATGTATTTGCTTTTGTTTCCGAGATAAGTTCGATAACAGTCACAATCGGCCAGTATAATCAAAAAATTAGCCGTGGAGAGATAATTAAAACCGATCTAGAAAATGCGAATGTAACAAAAATTGTGATTACAACAAAAGACAAAAGCAAAGACAGATATATTTGCGTTTCGGGAACTTATGATTTATCTATTGCCGTGGAAATTGAAACGCACGAAAAATATAATTTCATTGCAAAATTCGATTCTCAGTTACCAAGAATATTTTGCGACTTTCCGCTTTTGGGAACAAATGATTTTTCATTCCCGGTAGTAGTAAACAGTTCGATGTTTAATCCAACAGAACCACGAAATGGAATTTATCTAACGGATAAAGGACATGAACATATAACGGAAAACAAGCAGAAGTTGATGGAGGCTTGCCAACTTTATATCAAGATGCTGGACTATTTTTTAGAAAAAAGTTATGAAGGTATTTATAACATCGTTAAAATTCCTGAACAGCCCGATAAAGATTGGATATCTAAAGAATGGTTTGAGGAAGAAGTGATTGATTCATTAAAATCTCATATTAAAGAAATCCTTCTCATAAGCACGCATGGCGGCGAGAAAAGACCTCTGCTTGATGATTGGGGCACCCCCTCCGTACTTATTCCAAAAGATGTAGATGAAACTATCAGGGGCAAGGTATGGTCGCTATCAAGCAAAATAATTCCCCATATGATTACAAAGCGAGAAGAATTGGAGTGTTGGCACAATTCCTTGTGGGATGAGTGCCGTAACTATGGGATATTAGATTTAATCGAAAGA
Source organism: Desulfosporosinus sp. BRH_c37 (assembly GCA_001516045.1). GTDB lineage: Bacteria > Bacillota > Desulfitobacteriia > Desulfitobacteriales > Desulfitobacteriaceae > Desulfosporosinus. Next base: position 1,548 of record LOEW01000081.1, on the reverse strand, counting down.
GTAGAAGAATTTAAAAATATTGATGCATTATCAAAAAATGTTATGGAGAATGCAACAGACTGGTTGAATGAATTATTAGCGTTGTTCTATGCAAAAGGAAATGCTTTTGCAAATAGCCTTGGCAGGAACCCATGTGTTTTGCCAAATCAGCAGGGTGAATTTTGTGATATTGACACAATTTCTCTTGATTACGGTATTGATGAAATCTACAAAACAATATCAGATATTATTGACCTTAATTTTAAAAGCAAGTTATTGGATAGAAAAATCAAATATGAATTTTTGCCTAATGTAAAGAAATTCACATTAGAAGATGTTTTTTCAGAGATTGAGAAGAAATTACAGAGTTCACATCCGAAAGCAGAAGATTTCTACAAAAATATCATCTGCTTACAAGCTGATGAACAAAACGAAGAACAAAATGGCTTTTTAAGTCTTCTCAATAAAGATTCTTGGAAAAAGAATAAAGTCTCAAAACATTCAAAGGGGCTTCTTAAAGCAGCATTAAAATTTTGGAGAGAGAAAATAAGTAAGCAGATAGGTTCGAGTGAATGCGTTGGAAATTTTGCTTCTCGATTTGGTTTTGCTAATGAACAACAGGCAGTTATTTGGTTGTCAAAATTCATTCAAATATTAGTTAAATATGAGCAAGAAAATTTACTTGATAAAATTGCTATATTGCCTGATCAATATGGTGCTTTTAAAAAGTGTGCAGAATTGTCTCTTGATTCCGGCGAAATTGAAGAAATCCTCAAGGATGCGTGTAAATATGCCGGATATGACGTGCGTGAAACATTGTTATTAAAAGACATTTATTTCAATCTGCCTAAAAATAGAACTATCTACTTGGAGAACATTTCCGAGAAAATCACTAAGTATGTCAAGGAGAATAAAAACGGTATAGGACAGAACAATTCTGAGGAGAAAGAAGTTTTTCAAAAAACTTACCTTTGGCTTAGAGAAAATTCGGCTAATGAAACGGTCAAAAAGTGCTTCAAAGATTTATTAGCTAATTTACATTGGTTTTACAACGATAATGATATCGCCGAAAATATGTCCAAAGTGGAAGAATATAATGACATATTAAAAAAATATGGTGTTTCTGGAATGCAAGAATTAGAAAAAATATTGTCTCGCTCAGATATTGAAAGTAATTCAAGAGAAACGGTGGAAATATCAAAAGAACTTCTTGCACAATGGGGCATTGCAACTGAAGATGATTTAAGTCGAGCATTAGCTAATAATATTCTCGGGGCAGATTTTATACATAACTCGAAAATCGATTTCGAAATGTTTAGCTATGTAAAAGAAATTCTCGCGCGTTCACAAAAGAACATTATCGAGTATTTAAGCAAACAACCGGAGTACGATGTTTCAGATTACATCGAAATAAGTAAAACGATTTTTATAGTAAAAAAACATAATACTCAAATTTACATAATTGCACGACCTTCTGATTATGGCCAAATAATTTTATATTATGATTCTGAGTTGGATGTTCTTGATTACGAAAAGGATTGCGAATTGTGGGTTGAAGATGGAGAAAGC
>LOEW01000080.1 GCA_001516045.1 Desulfosporosinus sp. BRH_c37 | reverse complement strand
ATGGGGTAAGTATTCAAGAAGAAGGTGATTATATTGTTTGTCATGGGTGAAATGTTGGAGAGGAATGCACGGTTATTTCCTGAGAAGGTGGCCTTTGCTTGTGGTGATGAAAGACTCACTTTCCGCGACTATCGGAACCGGGTTTATCGTCTGATTAATGCGTTATTGGATTTGAAAGTAACAAAAGGGGAAAGGGTTTCGGTTTTGTCCAATAATTCTATCCGGTATTTTGAACTCTACGGAGCGGCCGACCGGGGGGGATTTATGCTGGTGCCGCTGAATTATCGACTTAAACCCAGTGAATTAGCCTTTCTCATAAACGATTCCGGCGCAAGTGTTTTGTTTTATGAAAGTAGTTATGCTGAAGTGGTCGAAGAGGTAAAGAAACTTGTAGATACTGTAAGACATTATATTATCATAGATGGTCCGGGAGAATTGTCCTACGAGGACTTACTGACCGGAGCCAGTGAACTTGAGCCTGCAGTAGCACTTAATGAAAACGACCCTGCGTATATTATTTATACCAGCGGGACAACAGGTTTGCCCCGCGGAGCGGTGCTCACTCATCGTAGTCAATACCAAGTGGCCAATGTCTTGGCTATGGAGATGGGACTACAAAAAGAAGACAGTACTTTGGACATGATGCCTCTCTATCATACAGGAGGTCATGCCGTAGCCATGGCTCATTTTTATCGGGGCTGCACTCAAGTAATAACTACTGGTTTCAATCCGGAACTGGCATTAAGTCTTGTTGAAAAAGAAAAGCTTACGGTAATTCAGGTAGTTCCTGCAATGCTCATCGATATGCTAAATCATCCTAATATAGAGAAATATGACACAAGTTCCCTGCGTATCATTTTTTACGCCTCATCAGTTATGCCAGTCAGCTTACTGAAAGAGGCCATAGCTAAGTGGGGAAAAATCTTCTTCCAGAGCTATGGCCTGACTGAAAATGGTCCGACCGCGACGGTTCTGACCATCGCAGATCATCATGTTGAAGGGCCGGAACGGCTAACCAGAAAATTGGGCTCATGTGGCTTGCCATCGGTTGAATGTGATACCAGAGTAGTCAACGAGAAAGGAGAAGAAGTAAAACCTGGGGAAACTGGCGAGATTATTATGCGCAGCAAGCAGACAATGCTTGAATATTGGAACAAACCTGAGTTAACTGCGCAAACGATTAAGAATGGGTGGCTATATTCAGGGGATTTGGCCACAGTGGATGAAGACGGCTATATTTACATTGTTGATCGTAAAAAAGACCTGATTATCAGCGGAGGGGAAAACGTCTACCCACGGGAAATTGAAGAGTATCTTTATACTCATCCTACTGTCAGGGAATGCGCGGTGATTGGCGTTCCACATCCAAAATGGGTGGAAGCGGTTCATGCCGTGATTGTATTAAAAGATCAACAAAAAGCATCGGAAGAAGAAATAATTGCTTATTGCAAAGAAGGTTTAGCCAGTTACAAAGCACCGAAATCGGTAGAGTTTGTCGATGGATTACCCAAAAACCCCAGCGGCAAAGTTTTGAAAAACATCTTGCGCGAATGTCACTGGCCTAAGCAAACCATATAAATAGTCCAAGAAAAGGGAGAAGATTGTTATGAGTTATAAGATAGGGATAGACGTGGGAGGAACATTTACTGACTTTTTGTTGGTTGATGCTGATGGAAACTCTGAAGTATATAAAGTACCGACCACCCCGGTTGACCCTTCGATTGGGGTTTTTAGAGGCCTTGAGCAAATGGCGACAGCCAAATCAATGGAGTTGCTGCAGTTCTTGACCACTGTTACCACAATTGTTCATGGGACGACAATTACGACTAACGCTGTTTTAACTGGCAGAGGTGCCAAAACCGGTTTTCTTACGACTAAGGGTTTCCGTGATGTCCTGAATTTACGTCGCGGTTTAAAAGAAGAACAATATGAAACCAAATATGCTCCGCCGCCGCCACTAGTTCCCCGCCGGTTGATTCAAGTGGTAGAAGAAAGGGTTAACTGCGAGGGGCAAGAGCTTATCCCGCTCGATGAAGAAGGGCTTAAAAATGCGGTTGCCAGGTTTAAGGAAGAGCAAATTGAATCTTTAGGAATAAGCTTTCTATTTTCATTTTTTAAACCTGAGCATGAACAACAGGCAGCCCGTTATATTGAAAAAGAACTACCGGGGGTATATTTGTCAGTTTCCAGTGAAATATTGCCCCAAATCCGGCTTTATGAGCGTTGCAGTACAGTAGCCTTAAATGCTTTTGTCGGGCCGATTTTAAAACGTTATCTGGAAAGTTTGCTGAGCAAGCTGGAGGGTGTAGGCTTTAATGGGAATCTTCTAATAATGCAGTCCAATGGTGGGGTGATGGCGCCGGAATCAACAATCCGCTTTGCTGCTAATACATTGCTTTCGGGACCAGCAGGAGCTCCTGCTGCAGGGGTTTATCATGGTAAAGCTCATGATTTAAACAATCTTATTACCGTTGATATGGGCGGTACAAGTTTTGATGCCTGCCTGATCAAGAATGGTGAACCAAATATTACGACAGAGGCTTATATTGCCCGGCATCGATTGGCAACACCAGTGATTGATATCCATACCATTGGAGCCGGCGGAGGGAGCATTGCTTGGATCGATATAGGGGGGATCCTCCAGGTTGGGCCTCAAAGCGCTGGAGCTGATCCCGGACCGGTTTGTTACGGGCTCGGGGGTGAAGAACCGACAGTAACTGACGCTGATTTGTTGCTGGGTTACCTCGAACCAGGCTATTTTCACGGGGGACAAATGAAACTTGACTATGAAAAGGCTAATCGGGTAATTGAAGAAAAGATCGCTAAGCCGTTAGGAATCAGCGTCATTGATGCAGCCTATGGAATTTACCGGGTAATTAATTCCAAAATGGCTGCCGGACTCAGCGAGATTTCTGTCGGACGTGGTTATGATCCTAGGGAATTTGCTTTGATTGTTGCCGGCGGTGCTGGTCCTATTCACGCGGGGATGATCGCTAGCGAACTGGATATACCTCTAATTATTGTTCCCAGAGGCTCGTCGGTTTTCTGTGCCTCAGGGATGGTTATGTCAGATCTTCGTCATGACTATGTGCGAACCTGTACTTGTGCAGCAAATGATGCCGATGTAAATCATCTCAATTGGCTGCTTGACCAAATGGAGGAGGAAGCCAGGGCGACCCTTCATAAAGAAAACATTAAGCCCGAACAAATTGTGATAAATTATTCCGCCGATTTGCGGTATGAAGGGCAATTTAGTGAGGTCGAGGTAAGCTTTAGTGAAAAATTAAAATCGCAAGATATCGCGAGTTTGTTGTTGGCTTTTGATAAAAAACATGATTCCCTTTTCGGCTATGCCTTACCGGGGGCTCCGGCGGAGATTATTAACCTGAGAATAAATGCCCGGGGAATAACCGAAAAACCGGAAACGCCTAAAGCAGATTGGTGCGGGGAAAGTCCGGTGGCTTTTAAGAAAGAACGGAAAGCTTACTTCAACGGCCATTTTATCGATGTGCCAGTTTATGATGGTCTTTTATTGGGCTATGGCAATAGGCTTCAAGGGCCGGCGATTGTTGAAGAACCAACTACGACGATCATCGTTGCACCTGAGAATGATCTTACTTGCGATCGTTTTAACAATTATGTTCTTTATCCTAAAGGGACTGATCTTATTAGTTTAATTGAAAAACTTAAAACACTTGGTTGAATTACCCAAAATGCAAAGGAGGTTGCCACATATGCAAACAATTGATCCAATTTTAGTTTCGGTTATCGACAATCGCTTTAGTTCGATTTGTAATGAAATCGGCCAGACAATGTTGCGAACTTCAAGGTCACCAATATTTAGTGAAGCCCGGGACTTTGTATCGGCCATTTTTGATCGTCAGGGCCGCTTAATTGCCCAAAAGGATTATATCCCCGTTTTAAGCGGGGCGGCACCCTTTGCCCTGAAAGCAATCGCCAGCCATTTCGAAGGGCAGATTTATCCCGGTGATATCTACGTGCTCAATGATCCTTATCGGGGGAACAATCATCCGCCCGACGTTACGGTGGTAAAACCGATATTTATCAAAGATCAGCTTGTTTTTTGGACGATGGCAAAAGGGCACCATGCAGATGTTGGTGGAGGAGGAGTAGTAGGCTATAACCCCCAAGCCACTGACGCCTGGACCGATGCTATCCGCATTCCCCCGGTCAAGCTATATGAAGGTGGAGTTAAGCAGCAGGATGTTTGGGATTTAATTCTGATTAACGTGCATATTCCGTTTTTGGTTGAAGGAGACCTGAACTGTCAGATTGGTGCTTGTACAGTCGGGGAACGTAGTTTAATTGCCCTGACTAAAAAGTACGGAATTGAGGTTCTGGAAATTGCCATTAATGAGATTTTCCAGGCCTATGAAAACAAATTGCGCGCTGAAATTAAGAAAATCCCTAATGGTACGTATAGTGCCGAAAGATTGATTGATCATGACGGAATTGATGTAGACCGGATGGTTAAAGTGCATCTAACTTTAACAGTGGAAAATGAGCATATCAAATTTGATTATTCGGCATCAGACAATCAGGTTAAGGGATTTATCAACAGTCCTTATCCTAATACAGTTTCGGCAACCCTCATCTCCCTGTTTACAACGATTGAGAACAAGGTGAAAATCAATGAAGGATCGCTTCGCCCAATAATAATAATTGCCCCTGAAGGATCGTTGTTAAATCCCAGGGAGCCTGCACCAACTACAGCTTGTACTGTTTTAACCTGTGAAGCGATTGTGGAAGCGGGTTGGTTTGCCTTATCCCAAGCCGTACCTAATTTGAGCCAGGCTGCTTGGTACCGCTGGGCGGCACCGGCAAGTGGTGGTCTTAACCCGCGGACCGGCAGACTTTTTGGGGATATTCACTTTATGTCTAAAGGGGGGGGCGGCGCCACGCTAGGGTTTGATGGATGGGATCATATGGGATCGCTTTGCACCCTGGGTGGATTAAGGTCTCCTGACCCCGAGTTACATGAGCTCATTAATCCTTACCTGACTTTAAATTATGAATTATTGCCGGATTATGCCGGCCCCGGTCAATGGCGCGGGGGGAATGGCATGCACTATAAGTGGGAAGTGCTTGCTGAGAAAGTTACTTTTGCAATGTTTGGCAGCGGGGTACGGGAGGAGACGGCTCCCTTTGGCCTGATGGGCGGAAAGGGCGCGCCTTATACCAGTCAATACTTAATAAAAAATAACGGTGAAAAAGTTTGGCTGGATGTTAATCGTTTTGTACATTGTGAAAAAGGTGATATTATCGAACTTCTTTCTTCCGGAGGGGGTGGTTTCGGTGACCCATTAAAACGCCCTCAGAAGCTAGTGCTTGAAGATGTCTTAAATGAAGTGGTTAGTGTATCAGCTGCTCAGGAACAGTACGGAGTATGCATTGAACCAGTGTCTATGACTATTGATCAGGAAGAAACAATCAGACTACGGGGTAGGTAATAAGGTTGTTGCCATGAATGATTGCAAATTAAGGAGGTGATGCATATTGAAAGTAAGCGCACAAAAGGAATTTGAAAATGTCAGAAAATAATATTGGAGGTGGCCTTATGTCAAACGAAAAGAAAAGCAACTATGAATATATCCTAGTGGGATTAAACTGGTTCATTTTTGGTTTTATCGGATTGGATCGGTTACTGGTAGCCTATTTAATTCCAGCGATTATGATGGATGTAAATTTAACCTACTCCCAAGCTGGTTTAATAGTATCTATCGTTGGGTTTACTTGGGGAGGTATGGCCTTAGTCGGTGGAGGACTTTCCAATCGTTATGGCAGAAAAAATATGATCATTGGGGGCACTCTGCTTTTTAGCAGCATGTCTTGGATAACCGGACTGCTTGGTTCATTTTCATCATTTATGGCAGTTAGAGGTATTTTAGGACTGGGCGAGGGAGCCTATTATTCAAGTGCAGTTTCAACGATTTGTGAAGAAGCTACGCCTTCGAGAAGAGGCTTGTTAATCGGCATATACTCAAGCTCTTTCGCTGTAATTGGTATGATACTTGGCCCCATTTATGCATTGAAAGTTTCTGCAGCTTTGAGCTGGCACTGGGCGTTTTATATCACAATTATACCAGGGTTGCTTTTGGCTTTATTAGCTCGAATACTGATTAGAGAACCCGCGTCAACGGCTGCACTTATGGATGCTAGAAAGAAAGGTTTAAGTTGCGATATAGTAGATGAAAACAATGATAAGGTTAAATGGTATGCTTTTCTTAATTACCGAAACATTACCATCGCAGCGATTGCGTGTATTTGCTGTAACGGCTGGTTGTATACTTTTACAGCTTTTGCAATGAGTTTTCTTAACCATGACAGAGGGATCAGTATGAGTACAGCTGGATATGTAATGGCTTTATACGGTATAGGTGCGGCTGTTGGGGAGATCTTGGGTGGAGTAGTATCGGACCATATAGGTCGTAAAGCAATGTTTATATTGTCTTGCACTTTTTGTGCAATAATGACCTTAGCATTTGCATTCGCACCAGCCAACCTCACTACACTAAGCTTAATTATATTTGTAATGGGTGTGGCTGGTTTTGCAGTATATTGTATGTGTACTGGAATATTGCCCAGCGAATCGGTGCCATTTGCATTGGCGGCAGGAAGTGTAGGTTTTGTCTTGTTAATAGGAGAAACAGTGGGGGCTGGATTAATGCCGGTACTTGGAGGGTATCTGGCTGACACCATTGGATTACAGGCGCCCGTAATTTTAGCCGGTTCCATTTTCATGGTCCCTGCAATAGCTGGTTTCTTCCTCAAAGAAACTGCTCCAAGATTGGTAGCTAAGAAGAGATCAAATCAAGTTTACCCAACTTAATAAGCGCTGAGGGTTATATAACCAAGCCAAAATTATGGGGAGTAGAAGACTAGAAATAATAAAATATTTTCTTAAATTTGACATAAGAGCCTTTATTAGTAAGGTGATGGAGGTCGCTGTTTTCTAATGGTTGAAAGTCTAAAGTTAGGTTTAGACTGGAGAGCTCGGAAAATGGTGTTCCATTACCACTAAATGTTATTAGAATGACGCATAATAAACATTAACGGGTCTTGCTAAAGCAAGACCTAAATTTTTTTAAAAGCATCCGAAGATCAAGTGCCTTAGCACTCAATTTTAAGGTAGAAATCTCTAGTGTGCCTTTTTCTGGTTCCAAGGCTCACACTTCTCTTGTCTTGAATCTGTCGTTTAGCTGTACTTTTTCTGGAGCCTCCTCCAATGGTTCCAACCGTCGTACCATCCAAGAATGTGTAAAGCTCTGATAATGAGCATGAGAGTACACATAACAAAAAATAAACTCTTTCGTTTGGTTAAAACCGGCCTTTGTAAAGTATTAACGAATACTAGTTGTATTTTTATGAATATTTACCATTGTAGTTATATTATTTAGAGCTTAAAATTATTAAATAAGCGATCTGCCTGCGAAATATGACCCTTGAACAGCATATGAGAGGAGATATCAGGAATGATAAAAATTAAGGCGATTGTGTATGGCGTGGGGGAAATGGGCAGGCTGAATCAAGAAAAGATGTCTGGGAGTTGATCTTTGTCAATACGGCGACCCGTATTTGCAGTCGGCCGTGATAGTGCTCAAGGACGTAAAGAACGGCGTCCTCTCGATTGAAAAGGCACAAACAGATTATGGGGTGGTAATTGACCCGGTTACTTTGGAAATAAACCGGCAATCTACGACTTAGCTAAGGAGTTCGCGCCGTAACAGGCGCTGAGGGGGTAGAAGGGATGTTTGGGAAGACACACGAGAGTGAAGCGGAACGTTTGCAGCTTCTGATGAAGCAAGCTGAAGAGGGCGGGGGCGATAAAGCGCGAGATAAAATCCATAATCAGGGCCGCATGACTGCGCGGGAACGTATTAATTATTTGTTTGATCCCGGTTCTTTTGTTGAATTCAATATGCTTGCAGAGCATCAGTGTCATAATTTCGGGATGGAGAAAAAGAAATTTCCGGGTGACGGTGTAGTCACTGGTTATGGTAAAATCGAAGGCCGGTTGGTTTTTGTATTTTCGCAGGATGCAACGGTTTTAGGCGGTTCCGTTGGAGAAACTCACGGAGAAAAAATCTGTTATGCATATGACCAGGCAATTAAGGCCCGGGCGCCGATTATTGGTATTTTTGATTCTGGCGGTGGGAGAATTCATGAAGGTTTTTCAGGCTCCCGCAACGTTGCCGGGATGTTTCACCGGAATACCAAAGCATCGGGGGTAATTCCGCAGATTTCGGCGATTATGGGCACTTGTGCCGGTGTGGCCGTCTATTCCCCGGCCATTACAGACTTTGTTTTTATGGTGGAAAAGACGAGTCACATGTTTATAACGGGTCCGGGAGTGATTAAAGCTGTCACCGGTGAAGACGTTGATTTTGAAACCCTTGGCGGAGCTGCTGTACATGGCAAAATCAGTGGGAATGCTCATTTTGTGGCCCAAAATGATAAAGATTGTCTGGACCAGATAAGAAGGCTGCTATGTTTTTTGCCATCTAATAATAACGAAAAG